>JAUCQE010000408.1 GCA_030372865.1 Pyrinomonadaceae bacterium | reverse complement strand
TCTTTGCACCGGCTTTCTTCGCGGCGGCGAGCGACGAGAGCATCCGCGGCGCGTTCGTGCCGGGATTTTGGCCGATGACGATGACGAGATCTGTCTCTTCGAAATCCTCAAGCCGGATCGTCGCCTTGCCGAGCCCGATCGATTCGGCGAGCGCGACGCTGGTCTATTCGTGGCACATGTTCGAGAAATCGGGAAGGTTGTTGGTGCCGATGGGGCGTACTAAAAGGTGGTAAAGACACGCCGCTTCGTTCGACGTGCGGCCGGATGTGTAGAAGACCGCTTCATCCGGCGAGGCGAGCGAATTCAGCTCGCCCGCGATCAGGCCGATCGCCTCTTCCCAGGTCACGGGTTCGTAATGCGTGCCGCCTTCGCGCAGTATCAGCGGTTCGGTCAGACGGCCCTGTTTGTTTAGCCAGAAATCCGAACGTTGTTTCAGTTCTGCGACCGAGTGCGAGGCGAAGAATTCACGGCCGATGTGCGAACGCGTCGCCTCGTCCGAGAGTGCCTTTGCACCGTTCTCGCAGAATTCGTTGAAGGTTCGGTGCTCGGGGTCGGGCCAGGCACAGGACTGGCAATCGATGCCGCCCTTCTGGTTCAGCTTCAGCATCCCGCGCGTGCCGCGAACGACGCCCATCTTCCCGTAAACATGCCGCAGCGCGTTCGTGACCGCATGCAGCCCCGCCGAGGTCGCCGGCGGCGGCGTGATGTTCAAAGCGTCAAGAACTTCTTCGATGTCGGATTTCTCAGCCATTAGGAACAGTTAGCTCAATGAGTAATATTCTACCTGTTTGCGGGCGAGTTTTCAGAGATTATTCACGACTCGGGTGATGCCGTCCTTTATCAGGTTGACGTTGAAGTTGATCATGATTCCGAGGCGCATATCGGTGAGCCTCAGGTATGTTCGGAGCTGCTTTGCATGAACGGGTGCGATCGCCTCAACCGATTTCACCTCGATGACGACCTTATGATCGACTATAAGATCTGCGCGGAAACCGAGATCAAGTTTCACCTCTTCGTAAACGACCGGGATCGCTTGCTGGGTGACAACGGTGCAGCCTCTGCTCTGAAGTTCGTGTGCAAGGATAGCTTCGTAAACGGATTCGAGAAGGCCGGGACCAAGCGTTGTATGGATCTTGAACGCTGAATCGACAATGATACGTGAGAGTTCATTTTCGGTCATGAGAAGAAGTTTCCCGCAAAGACGCAAAGTCGCAAAGCGGAGAATGCTCAAATTTGTATTGATTCCTAGTTTAGCTGCTGTTCAGGCAAAATAGCTTGCCGTTACTGCTAAATATTCTCTAACCTATTCTCCGCTTATCGTTCTTTGCGTCTTCCTTTGCGTCTTTGCGGCCTTGCGGGAGACATTTCTTTCGCAAATGAGCGCGTTACCGTAACCTTGACGAGAATAGCCGCTCACAGGAAGTTTCCCGCAAAGACGCAAAGTCGCAAAGCGTAGAAAATGAATTTGTATTGATTCCTAATTTAACTGCTGTTAAAGCGCTCGCCGTTACTGCTCAATATTCCGC
>JAUCQE010000407.1 GCA_030372865.1 Pyrinomonadaceae bacterium | reverse complement strand
GCCCAGGCCGCCGTCCACTTTATTGCGTTGCTTATCTATTTTGCGGCGCTCTTGACCGTGATCGACTCGGCGTCGCGTATCCGGAAGGTCGTTGCTCTTTTCACCGTTTTCGGTTTTGCGTACGCCTTTTTTTCCGTACTGCAGTCGGTGCTCAGCCCAGATAAGATATACGGAATATACGAGATCCAATATGGCTCGCCGTTCGGCTCGTTCGTCAACCGGCACAATTATGCGGCGTTCATCGAGATGGCGATCGCGTTGCCGCTTGGCCTGCTGTTTGTCGGTGCCGTACCGCGGGACAAGAAACTGCTGGTGATGACAGCCATAGCCTTGATGGGCGTCTCGCTGCTTCTTAGCGGTTCACGCGGCGGATTGGTAGCGTTTCTCGCTCAGTTGGTCTTCTTGGTTCTGGTAACTGTCGGTACGCGAAGTCGGAAAAAGATAGCCCTAAAAGTCGCCCTGGTCCTAGTGCTTTTTGCCGCGATCGTCGGCGGTTCGTTCTTTGTCGGCGGCGAGACGTCACTCTCCCGTATCGCAGAGACGGCTCAGTCGAAGGACATTACCACCGACCGTGCTCATATCTGGAGCGTCACACTTAAGGTTATCGGAAACAGTTTGCCTTTTGGGGCCGGTATGGGTGCGTTCGGCGTCGCCTATACGCCGTTCGATACGTACAGCGGGCTCGAAAGGGTCGAACAGGCGCACAATGATTACCTTCAAGTGCTCGCCGACGCGGGACTTGTCGGGTTGGTGATCGGTGCCGCGTTCCTTTGGCTGATCTTTGACACGGGCCGCCGAGCGCTAAAGGTCGAGAATGTTTATCGCCGGGGCGTTGCGGCAGGGGCCTTTGCCGGGATCTTCGCGATACTTGTTCACAGTATTTTCGATTTCGTACTCCACACCACCGCTATTTCACTTGCCTTTCTGATGCTCCTGGCACTGCTGGTCGCGTCGCGATCGGAGTATGCAGACGATCAGGAGATCGTACTGGAGCACGGGCCGAGAGAGCGTTCCCGATTGTCGAAGGGGCGGATCGCAACCTTCAGAAAATAGCCGGCAACGCCCCTTTGCCGTCCGTTAAGCAGAATTTCACGCTCCGTCTTCCATTGGACAATCCTTAAGCGCCACGCTAGTTACAATAGATTTCGTAACGCTGACATCTTCCATAGCTCCTGTTTTTTGAGATGTGCGTTGGACTAGCGATTCCGGGGCTGCTTGGGGGAGCGACCTCGGAGGTTCAACCAGTTCAATAGGCCGTAAATGGC
>JAUCQE010000406.1 GCA_030372865.1 Pyrinomonadaceae bacterium | reverse complement strand
TTCGGAACTCGTCGGCAGCGTCAGATGTGTATAAGAGACAGGATTTCGGTCGATCGAGACGAGTTTGCCTGGTACATCGCGATTTCAGAAGTTGACAGGTGATTCTGTTTCATTTGTTCATCAACTCCTTCAGTCGTTTGTGAGCGTCGCACCGAGCTTCTTCACCACTCCCAGGCTGATCACAAGCGGCGTTCGCCCTTCATTCAACCTCGCCATTCTCTGCGAATCCATATCAGTCGGTACACCTGGGAAGATGCCCCCAACAGCATGCGACTCATCTATCGAAAGCGCCTTGGCGGCGAAACGCGAAATCTGACTAGTTGTTAATTGGTCCGACGCGTTCATTTTCGTATCGATCCTCCGAGCCTCACTCGGGCGTCGTGCCGGGCTTTCTTGATCGCCGCCGCGGTGCTCGCGGTTTGTACGGCAATCTCCGCGTCCGTCATGGGCAGCCGGCCAAGGATGCTAATCCATTCGGCGGAGGTAACATCGAGCAGGTCCGCAAACTGCTCATCGGAGATCCCGATTTGCAGAAAATATATAATCAAGTCTTGCGAATGAAGCAGCAACGACTGACGCTGCCGCAAAGTGAGCTGGCAAATAGCTTGCCACACTTGCTTGATCAATAAAGCAACTTCGATTTCTGTTAATTTTTCGATCGAGGCCTGAGCGGCTTCGGTGACGGATTCTAGGGGTAAGCTTTCCGATCTTGTCGCGCGAGAAAAGTGCCGCTTCACCTCGTTGTAGGCGGTCCGTGCGGCAAAGGAATTCCACTCGCCCTCGGACATCTTCTCGCTCTTTTGTTGATGATTCAGTCGCCAGCGCCAGATCCTGCAGGCGATTTCCTGAACAAGATCGGCGGCCTGGGCGGGATCTCTCGCCGCTTGGCGGCGGGTCACTATTCGCTTGACGATTCGCAGGGACGCCAGAAAAGAATTTTCCGCCGCCGCATCTGCTTTTGGATCGCGCTTCGGATCCTGTTCATCATACCCGCCGTGTTGCGGGAGTTCTTCTAGAAGAGATTCGATCATGCGGACTCTCTTGTCGAAGCAGGATTTCAGATCGGTTCAGGGAGTGAGTTCCCTGAGTTGGTCCTTTCCTACAAAAAGGCTACGTATTACTGTCGTCGAGAACATTGCGCTGAAAGTAACCTCGCGTCTTGTGCTAGTTTGTTACAACTGGATTAGTGAGCTTCGCGGCTCCGGCCCGGTGATTCCGAATCGCCAAAACCTTCGACCGCCACCTGTTCGCTTAGCATAAAATTTTGCATTAGCCCGAGAAAGCTAGTCAAATGTTTCGAGCTTCAACCGAAAACGCCGGCCTAAGCCCTTTAGCGCGTCACGACCCTGTCGACAAATATCTTCTTCGTGAAACGGGAGCAAAACTCGTACCGTACGGCATATTTGTGCCGTGCGACTTATAGCTGATAGTCTTCTCGGGCGGTCAACCGCGCCGAGCTCCCGACCGAACATAGCTGATTGGCGTCACTGATCTCGGTAAGTTTTCTGACCCGTTGGTGCAGAAACGCACCGAGGCCGGTTCATTTTTGCACCAAGCGGCATATCGGCGATCCAAGATCTGCCCGGCTTCTCTACCTCGTGAATGTGAGGTCATTCCAGTTCTTTCCATGCCGCAAATTCGCTCGGTCGAACTTTGTATCTCGCGACGTTTCCGTCGTGCAGGCTGACCATCTCCGTTTCGATCGCGCGGAAAAGGTCCTCGCGGTCGCTCTCCGGGATGTCGTGCGCTTCGATAAGCTCACGGATCTTACTCACAACGTCCTTGCCCGGCACCCTATCGACGATGAGCGATCTGACAATTTCGTGAATCGGTTCCCGGTACCTAAGTTTCAGAAGATTCGGCTCGCCCATCGACTGCTGGATCGCGGTGTACGCACGCGAGGAACGATCGTAAGCCCATAGGTAAAGGTCCCGGATCAGGCTGATATCGTTTTTTTCGTATACGGCGAGCAGGGCACTCACGTAGGCCCCGTTGTCGACTTCCGTGAATGAGAGCGGCTTGAGGTTTTCGCGAATCAGGGGGATATTCGCTACAAGTCTTGCCGTCCGCTTGTTCACGTCCTCGAACGCCTGCAGGTAGGACAACTGCACGATCGAGAACAACGACTGCTCGAACGGGTCCGCGATGCCGTTCACCTTCTCCACGAACAGGTCGAAGCACTCCTGAAGCACTTGAGGGTTCTCGAGGGGAAGGTATGTCGTTCCGCTGATTCCTACGCGGATCGTGCGCACGCGACCCGAAGCCCTCGGGTCCCCCAAGAGGTTTTGGGACAAGAGTGCGTGGACGCTGCATATCTCGTGGGAGCTTATGCGGTGATCCTGAACCGAATCCACGATGTATTCGATGGCCGCTTTGTGGTTCAGGATCATCTGGGCTTCCGATGCGTCCTTTCCGGTCGCCGTTTCGCCCAGCTCGATCAGCCGCTTGGTCTCGAGCAGGGAATACGTGTTCCCTTCAAGACGGCTCGAGTTCCAAGACAAATCGATCAGCAGCCGGTCCAATATGTCCCTGGCGTAAGTGCCCGCGAGCCGCTCCACCGATTCCACGCGCCCGGCCGCTTGTAACCGTTCGCGCTGATCGGCGGAAAGGTAGAAAGTTCGGTTCGGTTCGTAAGAGCGCAGGAAGTCCTGATCGTATCCGACCGGAATGCGCTGTGCCGTGTCTTGTGAAACATAGCGGAGGAGGGCCTTGGACTCCGGTGAGAGATCTATACCTTTAAAGGAACCGTTCTCGTCCGGCTGAGCGCGCTCAAGGTCGGGGCTTTCGACTGATTTTCCTGGGGCACTGCCCTGATCGGCGAGGACGTACGCACGAGCGGGGCCGCTGCCTTTCGAAATTATCAGGTTGCGGTTTTCCAATGAACGCAACGCTCGGCGGATCGCTCTACGTCGGGTTTCGTCAAGTTGAGATATGCCTCGCGCACGCGCGATCGAGCGGACGCTGACCTGCGGCTCTAGGCTCAGCAATCTCAAAATAAAATCTTCGAGCTCAACTTTCTTGGTCGGCACTGCTCTCCTTTTAGTAAATAGAATTTCTATTTACCCTGGTGATTATGCACAGGATCCAAGCTGAAAACAATCACTACTGGGACAGAAACTGTCCCAGTAGATGCCTTTAGGGACAGAATCTGTCCCATTATAAACGTAATGGGACATAGCCGGGACGATTAATGTCCCAGCAAAAACTTGGTTCCGTCGATATTTTCTAGTATCGAGATCGACCCTCCGATCTCGGTGAAGTCCCTAACCCGTGTCACTCCCGCGCGCCGAAGCGGCCCCGCAGTCGCGTGTTTCCGAAAAAGGATCGTAGACCGCCACCGCAGTTCGATCACCGTTACCGGTTCGTCCGCGCCAAATTGAAACAAAAAGCTGTCGGCAACCCAGATAACGCCTACGAGTTCTTGTCTATAGCATTCGATTCGAACGCGCCGGACCGTGCGGGAAGGCGGGATTTGAATGAAACAGCTCAATGGACCAATCGACTAGTCCTGGACGTCGTCCACCCGCGAAACAAAAGTACAAGCGGCGGACAGGTCATGGCTCGGGCGCCTGCCGGGAACTCTCCGAAAGCGGTGACGACCGGAAGCAGGTGCCCGTCGGGCATATCGAAGACTAACAACGAACAGGAGAATTGCATCATGTCAGCAAACATTTCGCTTATCGGCAACCTCGGCAAGGAACCCGAAACCAAGATCACCGACAACGGGACGTTCATCGCGAACTTCTCGATCGCGTCGAACACATTCCGGAACACCGCGGACGGGCGCGTCGAGAAGACCGACTGGTTCCGCGTGACCGCGTTCGGGAAGCAGGCGGAAACGATCGCCCGCTACGTCCGCAAGGGCCACCGGCTCTACATACAAGGCCGTCTCACGTTCAACCCGTGGCTGGACAAGAACTCCTCGCCGCAGTCCGGCGCCGAGATCGTTCTGCAGGAGTTCCAGTTCCTGACCGGCAAACAGGACGGTGACGGCGGCGTCGCAGCCGTTGTCCCGCAGGCGGACATGCCGACGGAAGTCCAGCAGGCCGCGGCGTACTGATTCCCCCGACCTCCACCTGCCCTACCACCCGTCGACCACGGACCGCCGTCCCTCCGCCTGCACCCAGGCAACGAGGGCGGCGGTCCGCCCCTTCACGAGCTACCCATAGGTGCGAGGGACCATGAACCATCGGATCGAGCGGATGCGGCATATCTCGCGTGCATATGTGCGTGCGAACCGCGACAAGCTGTTCCTCTTCGGCGACAACCTGGAACGCCGCGGCTTTGGCGGGCAGGCCGCCGGCGATGCGCGGGGAGCCCAACGCGGTCGGCATCCCGACCAAGAAGAAGCCGAGCTACGCAGGTGACGCCTTCTTTTCGGATGAAGAATTCGAGCTGAACGCGGTGGCGATCGATGAGGCGTTCGCCGAGGTAACGTCGGCCCTGACGGAGACGACCCGTGCGATCGTCATGCCCGAAGCCGGCCTTGGCACCGGACGCGCCGAACTCGCCAAACGAGCGCCGCGCACCTTTGCTCACTTGGAGGCTCGGTTGAAGTTGCTCGAAAGACTGTAGCTGCCTGATGCCAGCACGTGTTCCTCAAAGTGTCGCGACTCCAACTTGAAAGGGATTTTCGAGCCTGAATGAAAGTGATTTTCATTCGGGGCGTGGAAAGCGCTGGCCCCCAAACAACGAGCGTTTTCACCCGGTGCAATCCGGGGCAGATGAGGAAGTTATGGCCGAACAATTGAACATCGAACAGGTTAGAAAATTCGCCCCGCGGAACGCGATGCTCGCTTTCTCGCCGGTCAACACCGGGTCTGTCTCTTATACACATCTCCGAG
>JAUCQE010000405.1 GCA_030372865.1 Pyrinomonadaceae bacterium | reverse complement strand
ACAGCGCTGTCTCGTGGGCTCGGAGATGTGTATAAGAGACAGGTACCGAGGTTTTCGGCGTGATCGCCGGCGACACCAGCTATTCGATGTCGCCGTATATCCAGAATGCGGCCTTCAAGGCAGCGGGAATGGACCGGGTCTTCGTGCCGCTTCAGGTTAACGGCCTAGGCGATTTCATCCGCCGAATGGTCAGGGCGAACACCCGCGAGATCGAGCTAAACTTCCGGGGCTTCGCCGTCACCAATCCGCACAAGCAGGCGATCATGGAATACCTAGACGAGATCGACAACGCAGCAAAGGCGATCGGTGCGGTGAATACCGTGAGCATTGAAGACGGGCGATTGCTTGGGACGAACACGGACGCAGCCGGATTCATCGCTCCGCTCATCGATCTCTATGGCGATGTTCGCGGGGCCCGCGTCGATGTCGTCGGTGCCGGCGGTGCGGCCCGGGCATGCGTATATGCCCTACGTCAGCACGGTGCAGAGGTCACCGTCTATGCCCGCGACCTTCGAAAGGCACACTCGATCGCCCACGATCTTGGCACTTCGCTGAAGGAGATCGACGACACCCGCCCGTTCGTTTCCGACATCGTCGTCAACACGACCCCGCTCGGCACCCCAGGCCCCCTCGAGGGCAAAACGATAGCCACAACCGAAAGGCTCAAAGGCGTACAACTGGTCTACGACCTAACCTACAATCCGCAGGAAACCCTCCTGCTGAAACAGGCAAAAGCCGCCGGATGCAAAACACTCGGCGGGCTCGAAATGCTGATCGCACAAGGCGCAAGGCAGTTCGAAATATGGACGCGAACAAAGCCGGACGTGGACGCGATGCGAACAGCGGCGATCGCAAGGCTGAACCGTAATTAGCATCGAGCCGGCCGCGAGAACTGTTATCATTTAATAGAACTTCTTTAGTCGCGATGAGCATTGACGAGAGATACAGCAGGCAAATACTTTTTCGCGAGATCGGCCGCGAGGGGCAGGAAAAATTACTTGCGTCTCGTGTGCTGATCGTCGGCTGCGGTGCTCTCGGGGCGTCGCATGCGGAGATGCTTTCGCGGGCCGGGGTCGGGAAGCTTCGGGTCGTAGATCGTGATTTCGTCGAGTTCACAAACCTCCAACGCCAGACCCTTTTCAGCGAAGCCGACGCTGCCGACCGGCTTCCAAAAGCCGTCGCCGCCCGCAACCGCATCGCCCAGATCAACTCCGGCATCGAGGTAGAAGCAGTCGTCGCGGACGTCAACAACTCCAACGTCGAATCGCTGATAAAAGACTGTGACCTCGTGATCGACGGCACCGACAATTTTCAGGTCCGCTATCTGCTGAACGATGCCTGTGTAAAGCACGGCAAAACCTGGATCTACGGTGCGGCCGTTTCGACTTACGGCACGTCAATGACCGTGATCCCCGGCGAAACGCCCTGCCTGCGGTGCATTTTTGAAGACATGCCGGACGCCGGCAGTTCGCCG
>JAUCQE010000404.1 GCA_030372865.1 Pyrinomonadaceae bacterium | reverse complement strand
GATGTTGATGGGGCTCCAGCGTCGGGCAAAGGATTTTGATGCCTTCAAGGCACGGACCGAACGCGAAAGGGCCGAGATAATGCAGAACCAAATCTGCGACCTCGCCGGCCGGCTTTTGCCCGTGATCGACAACCTTCACCGCGCGATCGAGTTCGCCGGTGGTGCCGCGGACACGAGCGGCGACGAATTTCGCCACTTTTACAGCGGCATGGTCCTTGTCGAGCAGCAGGTTACGGAGGTTCTCGCGAGCATGGGCATCGAGGCTATACCGACACTGGGAGCCCAATTTGATCCGCATTTTCACGAAGCCGTTGCTACCGACGAGACAGGCGAAGTTCCGGCAAATACAATAACCGCGGAACTTCTCCGAGGTTACATCCTCGGTGAGCGCGTGATCCGGCATTCAATGGTCAAAGTTGCGGTCTCGGCCCACAACAACACCGACATGCCTCCCCTCCCCGATCTTCTAGATTCTCCCGTTTGATACTTCTTCCTTCCTTAACTTTCACCCCTAGGATTTGCAGTATGAGTAAAGTAATTGGAATCGATCTCGGCACCACGAACTGCTGTGTTTCTGTTCTTGAAGGCGGCACCGTTCAGATCATTTCGAACAAAGAAGGCGGCCGGACGACGCCTTCGGTCGTCGGCTTCACTGATAAGGACGAAAAGCTGGTCGGGCAAATCGCCAAACGACAGGCAGTTACGAATCCGACGAACACGCTGTTTGCCGTTAAACGCTTGATCGGCCGCAAGTTCGATTCTCCCGAGGTCGAGAAGATGCGGAGCACGGTTCCATTCCAGATCGTCGAAGCCCCGAACGGCGACGCTCATATCAAAGTCCTGGACCGGGTTTATAGCCCGCCTGAGGTGTCCGCGATCGTCCTGCAGCGACTTAAACAGGCCGCGGAGGAGTTTCTCGGTGAAAAGGTCGTAGAGGCGATAATCACCGTTCCGGCCTATTTCGACGACATGCAGCGTCAGGCGACGCGCGATGCCGGTAAAATCGCCGGCCTTGAGGTCGAACGCATTATTAACGAGCCCACGGCTGCCGCGCTTGCTTACGGATTCGGTAAGCAGAAATCCGAGAAAGTCGCCGTTTACGACCTTGGCGGCGGCACGTTCGACGTTTCGATACTTGAGATAAACGACGGCGTTTTTGAGGTTTTATCGACATCGGGCAATACATTTCTCGGCGGCGAAGACTTCGACCAGCGGATCATCGATTGGCTAGTTGTGAGCTTCAAGTCCGAGCATGGCATCGACCTTACTCAAGACCGGCTCGCATTGCAGCGGTTGAAGGAAGCCGCGGAACGAGCAAAGTGCGAGCTTTCGAGCGTTACCGAAACCAGTATCAGTCTGCCGTTCATCGCAGCGGACGCAACGGGCCCGAAGCACGTAAATGCAGTGCTGTCGCGGGAGAAATTTGAAACACTGGTCGGCGACCTGGTTGAGGCTTCGGTCGATCCGTGCCAGAAGGCGTTGTGGGATGCGAAGTTAAAGCCGGAGGATATCGATAAGGTGATTCTCGTCGGCGGCCAGACGCGTTCGCCGATCATCGCGAAGACCGTTGCCGAGGTCTTTGGCAAAGAGCCCTCTTCCGAGATCAACCCGGACGAAGTGGTGGCGATGGGTGCCGCGATCCAGGGCGGTGTCTTGACCGGCGAGGTCAAGGATATCGTCCTCCTCCACGTCTTACCGCTCAGCCTCGGACTCGAAACACGCGGCGGGCTGTTCGTAAAGCTAATCAACCGGAACTCCACAATCCCTCTGAAGAATACTATGACCTTTACGACCGTCGTCGATAACCAGCAGTCGGTCGAGGTCCATATTCTTCAGGGTGAACGCGAGATCGCGTCGGCGAACCGCAGCCTCGGCAAGTTCGAACTGGTCGGCATTCCGCCGGCACCGCGCGGCGTGCCGCAGATCGACGTCAGTTTCGAGATCGACGCGAACGGCATCGTCAATGTTTCCGCACAGGACAAGATGACCGGCCTTGAGCAGGCGATGCAGATCACGCCGTCATCTGGGCTCTCCTCGGATGAGATCGAACGCCTCATAATCGAGGCGGAGACATCGGTCGAAAAAGACAAGGAGACGAGGGAATTGATCATTCGGCGGAACACGCTGGAGAACACGATAAAGAACGCCCGAAAGGCCATGGCTGAGTTCGGCCGGTCGTTTCCTCTCGAAGATCAGAAGGAGATCAACGGCGTACTCTCCGAGGCCGAGTCTTCTGCCGGCGATCTCGACGCCGACGGTGTGGAAGAATGGCTGCGAAAGGTAGAAGAGGCGGCAAACCGCATCACGGCCGCCATGCTCGCCGGGGTCTAGGCACAACTTGAGAAAATCCGGCCATTGTCGGACAATCAAAATAGCGTCAGTTCATTGATTTGGGCTGACGCGTTTTGTTGAGAAGTACCGAACCGACCATGTCAAAGCGAGATTATTACGAGATACTTGGCGTATCTAAATCGGCATCAGACGCCGAGATAAAGAAGGCCTACAGAGCACTGGCCGTTAAATTCCATCCGGACAAGAACCCGGACGACCCGCACGCCGAAGAGAAGTTCAAGGAATGTGCGGAGGCGTATGCCGTGCTTTCCGACACGCAAAAGCGGGCCGCCTACGACCGTTTCGGACATGCCGCGACGAGCGGTGCGGGTGCCGGCGGGTTCGATCCCGGCTTCAGCAATTTCGAGGACATTTTCGACCTGTTCGGCTTTGGCGACGTGTTCGGCGCACGCGGCCGCAGGCGTTCGAGCGTCCAGCGGGGTGCCGACCTTCGGTACGATCTCGAGATCACGCTTGAGGAGGCCGCGACCGGCAAGGAAGAGCGGCTTGAGATACCGCGGCTCGAGAAATGCGACACCTGCGAGGGCAGCGGAGCCGAGGCGGGCACGAAGCCCGAGAACTGCATCACCTGCGGCGGCAGCGGCCAGACGCGTTATCAGCAGGGGTTCTTCAGCGTGATGCGCACGTGCCCGAACTGTGCCGGCAAGGGGCAGATAATCCGCACACCGTGCAAGGACTGCAAGGGCCAGGGCCGCATCGAAAAGGAGAAGGTGCTCGAGATCAAGATCCCGGCCGGCGTCGAGACCGGTTCGCGGCTTCGCGTTAGCGGCGAGGGCGAATCGGGAGTCAACGGCGGGCCATCGGGCGATCTCTACGTGGTAATCAACGTCAAAGAGCACGAGACTTTTGAACGCCAGGGTGCGAACCTTTATTCGGCGGCGCCGATCACCTTTGCACAGGCCGCGCTTGGTGCCGAGATAAAGGTCAAGACGCTCGACGGGGATGAGGAACTGAAGATACCGGCGGGAACCCAGACGGGAACCGTTTTCCGCATCAAGTCAAAGGGGATGCCCGCACTCGATGGCCGCGGCCGCGGCGACCTCTTCGTAGCTGTGACGCTGATAACTCCGAAATCGCTGACGAAGGAGCAGCGAAAAGTGCTTGAAAAGCTCGCCGAGGTGGAAGACACCGACTTCAACGACGAGTCTTTCATGGACAAGGTAAGAAATATCTTCGGATAAAGAGTGGGCCGGCCGAAAGCCGGCCTTTCTTATTGCAGCTTTGCTTTTACGGCCTCGCTGACCAGTTTGCCGTCGGCGGTCTTGCCTTCCAGCTTTGCGAGGGCGGCCTTCATTACGAGGCCCATTTCCTTCATCGAAGACGCTCCCGTTTCGGCGACGGCGTCGGCGACCGCTTTTTCGATCTCTTCGGGTGAGGCAGCCTGCGGCAGGTAATGTTCGATGACCGCGATCTCGGCCTGCTCCTTGGCGGCGAGTTCCGCACGTCCGGCCTTTTCGTACTGTTCGACCGAATCCCGACGCTGTTTCACGAGCGACTGGAGTGCCTTTTGCACCTCTTCGTCCGTGAGTTCCGAACCCTTCTCGATCTGCCGGTTCATCAGGTTCGCCTTGACCATTCGCAGGGTCGAAAGCTTGTCCGCTTCCTTTGCCTTCATCGCAGCGGTAATATCCGCAACTATCTGTTCTTTCAAACTCATAATCGAAAGTCTAAGGCGGGAAAGGGAAAATGAGAAATGAGAGATGAGAAATGAGAGTTGCGGAATCCGGAATTTCCCCATTTGTCCCGCCCTTGTCCCCGGCTTGTCCCAGCCTTGTCCCAGGGGGCGTGGGACAAGCAAGTTGCGTGTTATCAATGGGTTGCGGGGATTGTTGTCGAAATATGTGCGCGCAAATTTTAGAGGGTTTTTTGAGATAAATTTGTATCGTTTCCGTACGAGTTTTTCCGCGGGAATTTTCAAAGATCATTTGGATCGACAGCCGACCGCTCCGTCGATAGTGTGCCATAAATAGGACGACGTGGCAACAATAAGAATTCCGGGCTCTGCCCGTCTATTTGCGGAAAAGCTGTGCCGTTCCGAGGCGGCACTTTTGTTACGCGCCTCTGCCGCCCGCTTCGCGGGCTCGGGTTTGGGGGCCGCTAACCACGGGTTCCGCAAAGCCTCCACCCGTGGCTACAATCTGCCGCCCGTCTCACGGGCTCTCAAAAAG
>JAUCQE010000403.1 GCA_030372865.1 Pyrinomonadaceae bacterium | reverse complement strand
CCGAAATTATCGGTCGGAAGCTTGATCTTGAATGCCTGCTCCGGCTTTGCATCCAGGCTGAGGACTATCTCGAGGAGAGTTCTATCCGGTTGCGGGATCGGGCGGATACGATACGTTAACGCTTCGGGCTCAAGCTCGGCGACTGCCGGTGATTGAGCATTCGCACCGAGCGTAAATGCGAACACGGACAATAAAACGCAGGTGAAGGTTAGTATTCGCATTGTTACTTGACGGCGGATATCCGCCTGATATTAACGCGAATCTTGAGGTCAGAACGTCTCAAGGAAACACCCGCCGCGCATCGGCCGGCCTTACCAGCCTCGGTGAATTTCCCAACGGTCGATGAGGGTGTTGTTTTCGATGACGTTGTAGTGCGGGTGCTGTGCGGCGTTTAGGCAGGAGTGGTTGGCGAGCTTGCGGAAAAGCCCGAGCTCATCGAAAGACCGGACGAGACTATCGTGAGCTAACGGCCACTAAGGAGAGCTCTTCGCGGCTTCGAGCTCGCGAACCTTTTTCTCATCGGCGGCAGCGAGGTCGGCTCGGCTGAAGCGGCGATGGATCTTAGCCCGCTCTTTGTAGATATCTTCGTTGTTGGGCATCATCGCTATCGCCTTTTGAAGCGTCGAAAGAGCCTTGGCATATGTTTCCGACTGGCTATTCACACCCAGGATCGAACTTGCCGCCTGGTCGCCGGCATGCAATATATGAGCATTTACACAGATCTCGCGGATGCCCATCAGATTGATCCCGGCCTTGATAGCCTGCATCGAATCATTTGGCCGAAGCCGTTTGACTGTGTCAAACCACTCTTTGGTCGTTTCATAACCGGAAGTACAGTAGATAACGGCCTGCGCCGTCTTCAGCGACGACATTATCAGGCCCGCTCCGGAGGCAGACTTGTCGTTGTCAAGAGCATCCGTGCTCGCCCTTATATAGCGGTCCGTTGCATTCATTGAGGCCTTCGCGACCATTTCGTAATCGGCGTCCGAGGCGGAGTGGTCGCCGAGAGCAGAACTCGCACGCGCACGCATTTCAAGAGTTGAAATGAACACGGATAACATTAGGTCGTCGCGGGTTTCGGTCGGCCCCTTCATCGGTATCAGCTGCAACGCCCTCGCGGAGTAGGCGACCGTCTTCCGGTGGTCGCGGGCCTTCTCGGCGGCCGCGGCCTGCTGAAATGCCTCGTTCACATCGGTTATCGACGATGGTGTGCCCCGAGCGGCGGCTGGCGTTGGCTGTGGACGGGCGGGCGCTGTCCGAGCCGGCTGCGGCTTTTGGGACACGGCGGTCGCCTTTCGCTCCTCGTTGTTTATGAAGTCGAGGTAGATCTTTGCAACGTCATAGTTAGGAAGAAGCCTGATCGCCGTCTCCGCATCGCGGCGGGCGGAAGCATAGTTCTTTTGCGCGCCGTGGACCTTCGCCCGAGTGTAATGTGCAGTCGCGTTCTGCGGGTCGAGCCGGATTGCGGTATTAAGGTCGGCAAGTGCTTCGCGGTAACGGCCGACGCGCTCATAGACAACACCCCGTTCACGATATGCCGGAGCGTATTTCGCGTCGAGCCGGATGGCCTCTGTGAAATCTGCGATCGCCCTGTCCTTTGAAGCCTCGAAATCGACCATCATCAGCTGGGAATAAATTCCGCCGCGAACGTGCCAGTAATCGGCCTGCTTGGCATCTAGCTTTATCGCTTGCGAGACGTCGGCCGCCGCCTGCCTGTATCCCGCCTCGTTCGGGCTAGCTTGTGTTCTGTAATAACGAGCGAGGGCAAGGTTATACCAACCGGAGGGGTCGTTCGAGCGAAACTTCAAATACGATAAAAAGTCCGCGATCGCCGCGTCATACTGCCCTTTCGAATATTTTTCTATCCCTTGATCGAAGATCTGTATCGCACGCTCCTGCTCTGCGGCTGACTGGGCGTAAACCTGCGGCGCCACCGCAGTGAGCGCAAGAAAGGCGATAATGACCGTAAAGCGCAATACGAATCTCTGCATATCGTGCGGCGAAGTATCTCTCATTTAGATTCTGCTTATTTGCCAGCGCCCGCGTGGAACAAGCTTCTGAACGGTTTTATATCACATTGGGAAATCGCGTTCTACCGATTCCCGTCGTTTACCAACCTCGGTGAATTTCCCAGCGGTCGACGATGTTGCCGTTGTCGAGGACGTTGTAGTGCGAGTGCTGGGCCGCGGTGAGGCAGGAGTGGTTGGCGAGGATGCGGAGGCGGTCGCCGACGTTGAGCGTGTCGAACGCGGCCGCGTCGCCGGCCTGGATCTCGCCGTGTTCCTGCGACATTCCGGTGACGCGCATTCCGGTGTCGTTGCCGTCGGTATCGAGCACGCGGCCGTATCCGCAGCCGGGGTCGAGCCCGATAGGCCCGCGGTCTTTTGAAAGCGCGATGGCACCGGCATCGACGACCAATTTTCGATGGGCGGCGTTCTTGTGCACGACGGCGGTCAGGACGGTGAGAGCTGTGTCGTCAAAGCTGCAGCTTCCGAGCGTCGCCTGGAAATTATCGAAGAAGATGTAATTGCCGGGACGGATCTCGTCGATGCCATCCAGGTGATCGACGAGCGACATCGTCGGCGTCGAGCCGATGCTGACCGTTGGGACCTCGATGCTCTGGGCACGCAGGCGTTCTGCTAATTCCACCATCGAATCGCGTTCGTGACGGGCGACGGCAAGTATCTCTTCGTTTGAATTTGCGTTGTAGGAATGCCCGGCATGCGTGAGAATGCCGGCGAATGTGAGGTTTTTTGCTTCCGAGATCAGCCGCGGTATCTCGATGGCCTCAGGCGTGTGCGGTTCGACGCCGACGCGATGCGTGCCGCAGTCGATCTTTACGAAGACATCGAACCGGACGCCCGCCCGGCCGCATTCTTCATCGAGCAGGCTCATCGTTGCCGCATCGTCCGTCAACAGGTTCAGCTTTACGCCGCCCCTCAGGAACGCGACCGCCTCGGCAAACTTTCCCGGCTCGATGGGCACCGCATAGGTGATGTCGGTAAAGCCGTGCTTTGCGAAGGCCATTGCCTCTTCGAGCGTGGAAACCGTCACCGCCGCGTCGTGCCCTTCAGTCTGTATCTTCGCGACCTCGATGCATTTATGCGTCTTGATGTGCGGACGCAGACGGACGCCTTTATCACGCGCGGTTTGGCTCATCCGCTCTGCGTTTCGGCGAACGCGGGCGAGGTCAAGAAGTAGGGACGGCGTTTTCAAATCCTGATAGTTCATACAAGAACGGAAAAACTTGCGGGTGGTTGCGGTATTACATATAATACCATTCATGCCGCTCAAGGCCGTGATCGACACCAACGTTTTCGTATCAGCCTTGCGGTCGCGGCTAGGCGCGTCATTCAAGCTTATCTCGATGATCGGAGCAACCGATAAGTTCGAGATAGCTGTCTCGGTCCCGCTGGTCTTGGAGTACGAAGATGCAGCGAACCGGCAACGAAGCGTTCATGGGCTATCGGAAAGCGATATTTCCGACATTGTCGATTTCCTTTGTTCACAGGCGGACCGCCGGCAGATCTACTTTCTCTGGCGCCCGTTTTTGCGAGACCCCGCCGACGATATGGTACTGGAGGTTGCTGTTGAAGCACAATGCGATCTTATAGTGACATTCAACAAGCGCGACTTTGCAGGGAGCGAGAAGTTTGGCCTGGAGATATTAACGCCGCAGGAGTTTTTGCGACAGATCGGAGAATGAGATGAGCACTATCAGTTTGAGGCTTCCGGAATCGCTGCACAGACAGCTTCGCGAATTGGCCAAGCGTGAGGGAATATCGATCAACCAGCTGGCCGCATCCGCGCTGGGTGAGAAAGTGACGGCTCTGCTCACCGAAGACTATCTCGAACATCGTGCAAATCGCGGCGACCGCGCAAAATTTCTGAAAGCTTTGGATAAAGTAAAACGGACGCCGCCCGATGAGAACGACGTCCGTTGATATTATTTAACCATCGCGATCTACCTTAGTAAGGCCTTTGCCTTCTTGATCACGTTCTCGACTGTAAATCCGTAATCCCTGAAAACATCCTCGGCCGGGGCGGAGGCTCCGAATTTGTCTACGGTGAGGGTGTCGCCGGCGTCGCCGATGTATTTGTGCCAGCCTTGTGAGACGCCGGCTTCGATGGCGAGGCGGGCTTTTACTTTTGCGGGCAGGACGGATTCTTTGTATTTGGCAGACTGCTCGTCAAAGAATTCCCAGCACGGCATTGAGACGACGCGGGTCGGCGTGCCGCTCTTGTTCAGCTTCTCGCGGGCTTCCATTGCGAGGCCGACCTCGGAACCGGTGGCGATCAGGATCAGTGCGGGCTCGGCCTTACCGCCCTTGCGGTCTTCGGCTTCTGCCAAAACATACGCGCCTTTGTGAAGGCCGGATGCATTGGCGAACTTCTTGCGGTCGATGAGGGCGACCTTTTGCCGCGAGAATGCGAACGCGGTCGGGGCGTTCTCGCGTTTCAGTGCTGCCCGCCAGGCTTCGCGTGTCTCGTGTGCATCGGCCGGGCGGATGACGGCAAGGTTCGGGATCGCGCGCATTGCCGCAAGATGCTCGACGGATTGATGCGTCGGGCCGTCTTCGCCGAGACCGATCGAATCGTGGGTGAACACGTAGATGACCTGGATGTGCGAGAGAGCTGCGAGGCGGATCGCCGGCCGCATGTAATCAGAGAACGTCTGGAACGTACCGCCGAATGGGATCACGCTGCCGTAGAGCGCCATGCCGTTCATGGTCGAGCCCATTGCGTGTTCGCGGACTCCGAAATGGATGTTTCGGTTCTGGTATGAGCCTGCCTGGAAATCGGCTGAAGCCTTGATGACCGTGTTGTTCGAGGGCGAAAGGTCCGCCGAGCCGCCGATCATTTGCGGGATCGTGCCTGCGATCGCGTTGATCACGTCGCCGCTATAGGCACGGGTCGCCTTTGCCTCGACGCCGTTGAATGACGGGAGAGCTTTTTCCCAGCCGTCGGGCAAGCGGTTGCTGCGAGTGTCGGCAAGTTCTTTACCGAGCTC
>JAUCQE010000402.1 GCA_030372865.1 Pyrinomonadaceae bacterium | reverse complement strand
AGATGTGTATAAGAGACAGTAAGAAGACGGCCGGGTTCTTCAACGAGTGTTCCCCATCCAAGACTGCGGGTCTCTTCGACTAGACCGATCGGGCGGCGAAACTCTTTGGTGCCGCCCAAGATGAATTTACGTGCATTCACGATCGCCCTGATCAGAAAGATCGACTGCATATCAAAGTCGTACGCGACACGCATCACCACATCCGCCGGAGCTTTCACGCGATGTTCAAAGCGTTCGCGAACGTCCCAGGACGGTATGAATTCGTCGATCCGCATACGACGCCGGGTAACGGCTTAGCGGGCCGCCAGTTTCCAACCGATCCACGCCATCGGGATGTAGGCGACGATCAGGTCAAGGGCGATAAACCACATCGGAGCGGGGATCATCGTTGCCGCCGCGATGCCGCCGAGAAGCGTGACAACACCTACGATCATCGCAACGGTAAACTTATGCGAGACAGAGATCAGTGCCGCGACCGCCGCACCGACCAGCGTGCCAAGGGCATGCGCGAGGAACGGTGCAATAAAGTGTTTCGCTTCGAGCATCGGCATCGCCGCCTTGAGTCCCTCAGCAGTTGTCATGTCCGCCCCCGCTGGCGGCGGAATGATCATCGGACCGACCGTAATAATGCCCATGTTTACGATGCCGCCCACGAAAAAGCCGGCGATCACGGCGAGTATGCTTCGTACCATATTTACACCTCGGGTTTGAGTAGAAATCGAACTTCCCGAGATTTATACAACGGGTTTACGGAAAAACCTAGTTTGGATGCTGACACTGCATTGCAAAGGATTGAAAAAGGGCGGGCAAAACCTCGTTTGGACTCAATATATCGCCTTACGTTTCCATTAACGTCAATATATTGTGCTTGCCTTAAATCGAGGTTTGATATTACATTACAATTTAGAATAGAGGAGGAGGAATTGTTTGCTTACCGGAAGAGTATTGCTTTTGAACTTTTCTTACGAGCCGCTCGGCACCGTTGGTGTCGCGCGTGCTGTGTGCCTGTGGTTTCGCGGCGCGGTGTTCATTGAAGAGCACGATGGCGACAACGTCCTTCGTTCACCGTCAACCACGTTTCAAGTGCCCTCGGTCGTAAGGCTGAGGCATTATATCCACGTACGTCGAACTCGCCGCGAGACGACGATGAAGCGGGCCCGGATCTACATCCGCGACCGCTACCGCTGCCAGTATTGCGGTGAGCACAAGCATGCACGAGACCTGACGCTCGACCATATTTTGCCTCGGGCACAGGGCGGAGAAAGCACCCCGCAGAATCTCGTGACGGCCTGCGTGAAATGCAACCAGCGTAAGGGCAACCGCACGCCGGAGCAGGCACGCATGCCGCTGTTGACGTCGCAAAAGCTTCTTCGCCTCGGGCTAGACCACGTAGTGCTTTGTCATTACGCCGAGTCGCGTCCTGAATGGAAGAAGTACCTTTTCATGGACGATGTGGAAGACGAACAGGTGATCCAGATCG
>JAUCQE010000401.1 GCA_030372865.1 Pyrinomonadaceae bacterium | reverse complement strand
GCCCTTGAGAAGGCGATGGCCGAGCTCGAGGGTGGCGAGGCGGCTCTTTCGCTGGCGTCTGGCATGGCCGCGATTACGGCGGCGGCGTTCACGCTGCTGAATAGCGGTGATCACGTCGTTGCTCCCGAATCGATGTACTCGACGACGACGAATTTTCTGCACCATATCCATAAGCAATTCGGGATCGAGACAACGTTCGTCGATGCAGCGGATGCCGAGGCCTATGCTGCAGCGATCCGGCCGAACACGAAGATGTTCTGGATCGAATCGCCCTCGAACCCGCTCGTTAAGATAACGGATATTGCCGAGGTCAGTTCGATCGGCAGGCCCGCCGGGATCGCGACGGTCGTTGACAACACATTCGCCACTCCGTTCAATCAGCGGCCGCTCGAGCTTGGGGCAGATCTCGTTATCCATAGCGCGACCAAATATCTGGGCGGTCACAGCGACCTTACGGCCGGCATCATTGTCGGCTCCGAGGAATTGGTCGAAAAAGCACGTCACGGTGCCGCCAAATTCTACGGCGGAAACATTGCGCCGCAGGTCGCCTGGCTGGTGCTTCGCGGGATCAAGACGCTGGCTTTGAGAATGGAGCGGCATAATTCAAATGCATTTGCTTTAGCGAATATGTTGCTTGAGCACCCAAAGGTGAAAGCCGTTTATTATCCCGGACTCGAATCCCATCAAAACCATGAGATCGCAAAACGGCAGATGCGCGGGTTCGGCGGGATGCTCGGTGCTGACGTTGGTACGGCCGAGGCCGCGAAATCGCTGGTCAATTCCCTCAAGGTATGTACCTTTGCTACATCACTTGGTGGGGTGGAGACGTTGATCCAGCCGGTCGCTTTGATGACCCATGCAACACTTTCTCCCGAGGAACGAGCGAAGGCAGGCGTATCGGAAGGACTCTTGCGGATCTCAGTGGGAATCGAGTCCATCGACGATATTTGCCGCGACCTTTACGACGCCTTGGCATAATTAACGATCAATTAACGCCAGACGGTTTTGACATATCTGTCTGCACAGATATATTAGGCTTGGGCTATGTCAAATATCACATCCGATCAGACGGACCCGGTCAAGAAACTCTCCTTCCTCGACCGCTACCTTACGCTATGGATCTTCGCCGCAATGGCCTTGGGAGTCGGGCTCGGGTATTTCGTTCCCGGCACCGCGAATTTCATCAATCGGTTTCAGGCCGGCACGACCAACATCCCGATCGCGGTCGGTCTGATCCTGATGATGTATCCGCCCTTGGCGAAGGTTAAGTACGAAGAGCTACCGTACGTCTTTCGAAACACCCGAATACTTGCACTTTCGCTGGTCCAAAATTGGATCATCGGCCCGCTGCTGATGTTTGGATTGGCGGTCGCGTTTTTGGCCGATAAACCTGAGTACATGATCGGGCTTATCATGATCGGCATTGCACGCTGCATCGCGATGGTGATCGTTTGGAACGATCTTGCCCGCGGTGACAATGAATATGTCGCGGGGCTCGTGGCATTTAACAGCATTTTTCAGGTCCTCTTTTACAGCGTTTACGCCTATATCTTCGTCACCGTCTTGCCACCGCTGTTCGGTGTGACCGGTGCCGAGGTCGATATCAGCATCCGCCAGATCGCCGAAAGCGTGCTGATCTATCTCGGCATTCCCTTTTTCGCCGGGATGATCACCCGGTTTGTACTGCTCCGGGCGAAGGGGCGGGAATGGTACGACACGGTTTTTATACCGAAGATCAGCCCGATAACGCTGCTTGCCCTGCTATTTACGATCGTCGTGATGTTCAGCTACAAGGGGCAATTAATCGTGGAAATACCGTTTGACGTCGTGCGGATCGCGATACCGCTGGTGTTTTACTTCGTCATCATGTTCTTCTCGGCTTTCTACCTCGCGAAGAAGGCGGGAGCGGATTATCCGAAGAGCACATCGCTGGCGTTTACGGCGGCGGGCAACAATTTCGAGCTCGGGATTGCGGTGGCGATCGCGGTATTCGGCATCAATTCCGGCGTCGCTTTCGCTGCCGTTATCGGGCCGCTGATCGAGGTGCCTGTGCTGATATTGCTGGTAAACGTAGCGTTGAAACAGCGGAGCAAGTTCAAGGAGGCAGTCGCTTAAATGACGAACGGGAGCAAACCGAGCATCCTCGTTCTCTGCACCGGAAATTCCGCCCGGTCGCAGATGGCCGAAGGCATTTTGCGCGGCCTTTTCGGCGATCGGTTCGAAGTTTACAGTGCCGGGACGCATCCGAGCATTGTGCTGCCTTGGGCCATCCAGGCTCTGGCCGAGATCGGCATCGATATATCGCACCATCGCTCGAAATCGGTTGATGAATTTGCCGGCCGCGAGATCGATTATGTTCTAACTGTTTGCGACAACGCCCGGGAGAATTGCCCATATTTCCCCGCGAAGACCCAGTTGATCCACCACGCCTTCGACGACCCGGCGTTCGTCCCCGGCGACGAAGAAACTCGCCTCGCAGCCTTTCGAAGAGTTCGGGACAAGATCTTATCCTACGCCGAGACCGAATTTGCTCAAATTATCAAAGATCGGTAGAGAGTGTGCGATATTTGCATCGCACCGCACAACAGTTATTGTATCACAGGTCGAAGTAAAAGGGGCAATATTTCGCCCCTTTTTCTTATAGCGTGAAAGGTTAGGCCTCGTTGTTCTCGCCTTTCGATTTGCTCATCTCCGGTGCGGCCGCTGCCTGCGGGAGCGGGACGCCGGCGGCGTCGGATTTGACGAGCTCTTCGCCGGAATCGGTCTCCGGAGCGGATTCGGTGATGATCATCTTCCCTGCCTGCTTCATGAATGTGAGCACGCTGCGGTCCGAATCGAAATCGACGATCACGTAGTCGCCGGTCTCCACCTGCTGCGTCGCCACAAGGTTCGACAGCGGATAGACAAGAAAACGTTCGATGGCACGCTTCAGGTGGCGGGCACCGTACTTGAGGTCGATGCCTTCGCCGAGCAGGAACTGCTTAGCGGCGTCCGTGCATTCGAAGATGAACTTCGTGCCGGCAGATTCCGTGATGCGGTTCTGCACGTCCGTGAGTTCGATATCGAGTATCTGACGCAGGTGGTGTTCCTTCAAACTGCGGAAAACAACTACCTTATCGATACGGTTCATAAACTCGGGCGAGAACTTTCGCTTTGCCGCCTCGAGCGCCGTGCGATAGATCTTCGTGTCGATCTCGTTGTCCTCACGCGGCGTTCCCTGCTTGGTCGGTGCAAAGCCGATGCCGCCGGAGATCATCTCCGACATCTCGCGGGCACCGAGGTTTGACGTCATGATGACGATGGTTCGCGAGAAGTCCACGCGGCGGTTGTCGCCGAGCGTAAGGGTCGCCTTGTCGAGGATGCCGAGCAGAAGCTGCCACAGCGAATCGGATGCCTTTTCGATCTCATCGAAAAGCACGAAGGTCAGTTTCGTGTCGTCGGTGTGTGCCTTGTCGAGGTTTTCCTGCGTGAGCATCGGCGAGGTCTCGCGGTGCCCGAG
>JAUCQE010000400.1 GCA_030372865.1 Pyrinomonadaceae bacterium | reverse complement strand
GCCCTTGATGCCGGCGAACTTCAGATTTGGACCGACGTCACGGGCGTGATGACCTGCGATCCGCGGATCTGCAGCAACGCAAGGACGATTCCCGTGCTTTCTTATGAAGAGGCGGCCGAGCTTGCCTATTTCGGTGCAAAGGTCCTGCACCCGAAGACGATAAAACCGGCAGTCGACCATGGCATTCCGGTCCGCGTCTGCAATACCTTTGAGCCCGAGGCGGTCGGAACGATGGTCGTCGCAGAATCCGGCGAAGCGCCCAACAAGATAAAATCCATCGCCAGCAAAAAGGGAATTACTATCCTTCGCGTCTCGTCTGCGCGGATGCTCGGAAGCTACGGCTTCATGAGTGCGGTCTTTCAGGTCTTCGACCGGTACCGCACCGTGATCGATGTCATATCCACGTCCGAGGTCTCGATCGCCCTCACGCTCGACAACACAGCATCGCTCGATAAGATCGTGGAAGAGCTTTCGCGTCTGGGCGATGTCGAGGTCGTGCCCGGTTACGCGGTCATCTGCGTCGTCGGCGAAGGCCTGAGAGCCTCGACCGGCCTTGCCTCAAAGATCTTTTCAACTATCGAAGATGTTCACGTCGAGTTGGTCTCGCACGGAGCATCCGCGGTGAACCTCACCTTTGTCGTCAGAGAAGACGATGCCGCAGGCGTCATTAAGAAGCTTCACGCCGAATTCTTCTGATCAGCAGGCTCCAGGGCCGTTCCGGTAAATTTGCGAAAGATCACGCGGAAAATAAATCCTGCCGCCAGCAGCGACAAACCGGCCGCGATCGTCACGAGCGGAAGCGATGCCGCCATCGCAATGCAAAATATCAGGCCCACAACTGCTACCGCTTTCGGATACAGTTTGTCGGCTTTTTCCATTTTAAGTGCGCAGATATTGGCGATGCCGTAATAGATCAGGATGGTGAATGCCGCCGCCGAGATCACGAACTGCAAAGTTCCGAAGACCGCAAGCGTCACGATGACCGCTCCGCTGAGTACGATCCCGACGTCCGGCACCGATCGTGAGCGGCTAACATGTTCGAGGGCCGACGGCAGATCGCCTCTGCGTGCCATCGCGAACATCATTCGTGAGATGCCGACGATCTGGCTGAGCAGAACGCCGAACATCGCTGTGGCGGCGCCGACGCCGACGATCCAGAAAACGCCCGGAATCGTGAATTTTTGGGCGGCCGCCTGAAGCGGTGAAGCGCTGGCCGCAAGCGACGCAGAACCGGAAGTGCCGACCGCAACCAAAGCCACGGCGATATACAGCACCACAGATACAACAAGGGTGATGATCACCGCCCGCGGGATAGTCTTCTTCGGTTCGTGAACTTCCTCGCCGAGCGTAGCGATTCGTGCGTAACCTGTATATGCAAAAAAGAGCAGTGCGGCGGATTCGGCAACGCCGGAAAACCCGTGCGGCATGAACTGTGAAAGATTTGCCGCGTCGAAGGACGGAATGCCCGCGATGACGAAATAGACCAGCGTCAGGATCGTGACCGAGACTATCGCCGTGTTCAATCGCCCTGCCTTCTTGATGCCGAACAGATTGGCGGCGGTAAGGATCACTGCCGCAGCAACGGCCGCATAAACAGGCGGCACCGCCGGAACGAGTGCAGAAAAATATGCGCCGAACCCGAGTGCAACCGTTCCGCCCGCCGCGAGCTTGCCCGCGAGGAACATCCACCCCGCTGCAAATCCGAACCAAGGGTTCAAAAGACGATAGCCGTATTCGTATGTACCGCCCGATTGCGGATACGTCGCGGCAAGTTCCGCGGAACTCAGCGCATTGCATGTCGCGGCAATTCCCGCAATGACCAGCCCGATCACGAAAGCCGGGCCGGCGACGCCCGCGGCCACGCCGGTGACCACAAAGATGCCCGCACCAATGATCGCCCCGAGGCCGATACCGACCGCGTCGATCAGCCTGATATCGCGCTTTAGCGTGTCCGCTCCGGCCTTTTCCTTCAGTTCAGTCATCTGTATACATTCTCGGCGTCGGCTTTCTGACAAAGTATATCTACCTAAGACCTGCGCACGAAACGGTTCATATCAAGGGCCTTTGGGCCGTGTGCAGTAATTTTGAAAGACACGCAGCAGGAGGATCAGACGTGGCCGAGAATCGCGAACGCAACGTAAAGGAAGACATTCGGAATGAACGGATCGAGATCGTTCGACAACTCGAAGACTGGCTGGAAATGCCGATGCTTATCTTGAGCATTATCTGGCTGGGGCTTTTCGTGGCGGAAATGGTTTGGGGACTGAGTCCGTTTCTTGAAACGGCGGGTGCAATTATCTGGATGATCTTCGGGATCGATTTCGCGATCAAGTTGATCCTTGCCCCGCAGAAGCTCGATTATCTCAAGGCAAATTGGCTGACGGCCCTCGCACTTTTGCTGCCGGCTTTCCGCATCTTTCGGGCATTTCGCGCGTTCCGATTGCTGCGGGCGGCGAGGGCGGCAAGAGGCCTGCGTCTTGTCCGGCTTCTCACGTCTGTTAACCGCGGCATGCGCGCGCTCGGGGTAACTTTCAGCCGCCGCGGATTCGGTTATGTGCTGCTGCTTTCCGCGATCGTTGTCTTTGGCGGTGCGGCGGGAATTTACAGCCTCGAGCGTGAGGTCCAGGGTGGGTTTGCCACTTACGCTGACGCGGTTTGGTGGACGGCGATGATCCTGATATCTATCGGGACAGAATATTTTCCGCAAACCGGCGAAGGGCGGCTGCTTTGTTTTGCGATCTCGGTCTACGGGTTTGCGGTTTTCGGCTACGTGACTGCGACGCTCGCAACATTCTTCGTCCAGCGCGACACGGAGGAAGCACACATCGGCGAACCGACCATCGCCGACCTGCACAGGGAGATCCGGGAACTAAGAAAGCAACTCGCCGGCTGACAAACAAGCGACGCCAAGGCGATATTGTTCAGTTCCACCGCAATATTATTCGGCCCGAATGCGATATTATTCGGCGCGAAGGCAATATTATTCGGCGCGAGGGCAATATTATTCAGCCAGAATGCGATATTATTCAGCCGGAAGGCAATATTATTCAACCCGGGTCGAAATTCAGACGGTCAGATAGCCAACTCACGTTCCCGTTAATATGGACATTTTTGAGCTTACGAAGGCACTTATGAACATTCCGTCCGTTTCCGGCGGAGAGGAAGCGGTGGGTTTTTTCTTGCGCGATCACCTTTCGTCGCTTGGCTGGAACGTCGAGATGCAGCCCGTCTCGCCGACGCAGAACAACGTCATTGCCACGCTCAATGAAAACCCCCGCGTGTGGCTTTCGACGCATATGGACACGGTGCCGCCCTTCATTCCGCCGACGGAAGACGACGAAAAGATCTACGGACGCGGAGCCTGCGACGCCAAAGGAATAATCGCGGCGCAGATCACTGCCGCCGAAGCTCTAAAAAAAGAAGGCATCAGCGATATCGGTCTTCTTTATACCGTCGAAGAAGAACGCGCTTCCACGGGAGCAAAAGCGGTCAACATGCATCCTCTCGCGGCGAAGTGCGAGTACATGATAAACGGCGAACCGACCGACAATGACCTCGCGATAGGTTCCAAGGGTTCGTTCCGCCTTCTGGTAAAGACCAGCGGAAAGGCCGCGCATTCTGCGTATCCCGAAGAAGGCGATTCCGCGATCGAGACCCTTTTGGACATTCTTGAAGACATTCGGCACACGCATTTCCCACACGACGACTTCTTCGGCGAAACGACCGTAAACATCGGCACGATAGACGGCGGAATTGCATTGAATGTTATTCCTCCTAAAGCCGAGGCCGGCCTCCTCATCCGCCTGACCACAAAAAGAGAGCCCATCGAACAGGCTCTCGAAAGTGTTATCCGCGGCCGCGGCGACATAGAGGTCCTCTCGTGTAGCGAACCCGTAAAAATGCTCCCGATCGAAGGTTTTTCACAAAAGGTCGTCCGCTTTACGACCGACATTCCGCATATGCCGAATTGGGGAAAGCCCCTACTGCTAGGCCCGGGTTCGATCCTCGTCGCGCACACGAAGGATGAGTACGTACTTAAGAAAGATCTCATCGAGGCAAGCGAGCTTTATGTGTCGCTGGCAAAAAAGCTGCTCGGGTGAGCAGCTTTCGTGTTTTCAAAGCCTCTATGCCATCGCATTTGCGGCGATCCGCGATCCTGTTCAAAGGCCCGCCGAGTATGTCCCATATCTCCGGATTCTTTTTAGCGATGACGGAGATAAGGCTTTCGAGCCGCGAACTCAACCGCCACGGTATCGGGTCCGGCCCGAGATCGCGAAGATGCCCGTCCGCCCGCCAAGGCTCAGGGAACGGCCCAAATCTCTCGACCGCTCTCAACGCGA
>JAUCQE010000399.1 GCA_030372865.1 Pyrinomonadaceae bacterium | reverse complement strand
TTCGGAACTCGTCGGCAGCGTCAGATGTGTATAAGAGACAGACAGTTCCCTTTCCGCCGCCGCCGGCCGATGCCTTCAGCATCACCGGGTAGCCTATCTCATTTGCGGTGGCTGCGGCGTCCTCATACGAACGCAGCGGCTCGGTTGCACCGGGCACGACCGGCACACCTGCCTCGATCGCGATCTTTCTTGCGGAGATCTTTCCGCCCATCGCTTCCATGGCCTCCGGTGGAGGTCCGATGAACGTGATACCCGCAGCTTTCACCTGCCTGACGAAGTCCGCGTTCTCGGACAAAAATCCGTATCCAGGATGTATCGCATCGGCACCACACGCTTTCGCGACGTCGATGATCTTCTCGCCGCGAAGATAGCTTTCGCTCGAAGGCGGCGGGCCGATATGATAGGCCTCGTCCGCCATCCGGACGTGCAATGCATTACGGTCGGCATCCGAATAAACAGCGACCGTCGGTATACGAAGCTCGCGGCATGCGCGAATGACCCGGCATGCTATCTCACCGCGGTTTGCGATCAATATCTTGTTGAACATATCTAAAGTGAAGCGGCGGCAGGAACGCGGCAGAAAGTTAGACCAACATCGAGTTCCCCTGGTTCTTCGGGTCGTAGCGAACGCCGACCTTTGCACCGGGAGCATAGCGTAAAGGGTCTGTAAGTTGTTCGGGCAGCAGGAGTTCCGACGATTCGAAATCCACACCGTTCAACGAGTAGGTATAAAAGACCACTTCCGACCCATTCGAAAGCGTCTCGCTGTCGATTATTCGTCCGTCCGTGATCCTGCCGTTGGCTAATAGAAAGCGACGCCGCTCGGCATGCAGGTCAACACTCGGTTTTCGCTTGAGGAAATTGAACAAACCCATCACCTAGTCCATTATCAAGGGCGGCTTTCCATACCTCGCCCGCAGGCCGTTCACTGCCGAAAGTACGGCGGGCCGGCTGATTATCTTTGCCTCAAGCGGACGCTTTCCGTGAATATCGAGCATGATCAGCCCGATAAGTATTGTGAGCACTCCCTGCCCCGGCCCGATCAGCATCACGATCCCTGCAAGTACAAGTACAACACCAACAAGGTTCTTTATTATCACCACGCCCCAACGTGTGATCCACGATGCGTTCGGCAAAAAGTCCGCCTGATAGTGTGAGCTAAAATAGTTTGCCGGGATCTTTACGATAACGATCGCAACGATCACCGCGCTAAGCACCAATGAAATAACGAACAGCCCGAGCCCGGCAGCCACACGTCCGAATGTAAGCGTATCCCAAAACCCCGCGAGCATTTCCGTCATTCTGCAGCCGCCTCCGATTCCATACGGCGAAATTCCTTCCAGATGAAATACATCCGGTGGACGAGTGCCCAGATCGACAGGACCGCCAATACCCAAAGAACCTGCGGCATACGGTTGAACCAGAAATTATCTGAGTTCCAGTCCCAGGTCGAAAGTGCCCCGATGATCAGTAGAACGATGCGTTCGGGCCGCTGAAGAAAACCAACGTTCGCCTTCACGCCGAGCCCTTCCGAACGTGCCGTCGTGTAGCTGACCATCACCGAGCCCATCATCGCGACGCCGCCCAGGATGACGTTCATTAGCGAATGCTGCGGCGTATTCGACGCATAAAAGACCATCACGCCTAAAATCGCCACCATATCCGACAGGCGGTCGAGCGAGGAATCAAGAAACCCGCCGAAACGGGTCACATTGCCGGTCATTCGTGCGACGTTGCCGTCCAGCATGTCGAAAACGTTCGCGACGATCAGTACGATCCCGGCCCAGAAAAATTCGCCCATGCCGAACAGGACGCCGCAGAACACGTTGATCGAAACGCCGATCGCCGTCAAAATGTTCGGCGGCACGCCAAGCGAGGCAAGGCCCCGGACCATCGCCTGGATGATCCGGATCGGGATCCTGCCTATGCTTTCGCCTAACATCTGTCGGTGGATTATTCCTGTTCGTGAATCGTCGAGAGCCGGCTGATCTCGAAGTTACGCCAGCCGGTCGGTGTTTTCACTTTCACCTCGTCGCCTTCTTCCTTGCCCATCAGTGCCTGCCCGATGGGTGAAACGGTCGAGATCATCCCGTTGTCCGGGTCGCTTTCCTCTGACGTTACAAGCTTATACGTGATCTTCTCGTCCTTATCGAGGTCGTAGAGCACCACCGTCGACCCGTAAGCCGCACGGTCGGTCGGTATCTTGCTCAGGTCGATCGACTTCACCTCGTTGATACGCTGGTGCAGTTGGCCGATTCGGGCCTGCACGATCGACTGCCGTTCCATCGCCGCCTTATACTCGGCGTTTTCACGCAGATCGCCGAACTCGCGTGCCTTTTGAATTTCCTTTGGGAGCTTGAAATGGAGCTCGTCTTCCAACGCTTCCAGTTCTTCCTGCGGTTTCTTTTTTACTTCTTCCATATCTCTGAAAATCTGTCGGTCCTGTGGTTAAAGGTCCGATTCCTTCGGGGCCGCGAACGAGATGCCGATGTCGCGTGCGGTCCTCACAAGCTGCCCGTCGACCGGAACGGTCTTGATGTTCGCACACGCTTCGGAAAGCGGTACATTTACGATCGTTCCTGCCTGCAATGCGACCATCTTGCCGGTCTGCCCGCTTGCGAGTGCCCTTACGGCACAGGCTCCGAAATTGGTGCCCAACATTCGGTCGAATGCGTTAGGGCTGCCGCCTCGCTGTAGGTGTCCAAGCACGACGCATCTTGCTTCCTTATCGGTCATCTCCTCAAGCCGCTGCCGGACGTAATTGCCGACTCCGCCCAACCGAAGCTGTTCCTTATCGGCGTACATCTCGCCTTTTCCGACCTCGCGGGCACCTTCCGCTACAACGATATTCGTAAACTTTGACCCCTCGCGTTCGCGTTCCTTTATTTTTCGCAAAACGGACTCGAATGAGAACGGTATCTCGGGTATCAGGATGATGTCCGCGCTTCCCGCCATTCCGGCCTGCAAGGCGATCCAGCCCGTGTTCCGGCCCATCACCTCAAGTATCATGACGCGGTCGTGCGAGGCCGCGGTCGTGTGCAGGCGGTCAAGTGCTTCGGTCGCGATGTCGATCGCGGTCATGAATCCGAACGTCAATTCCGTCGCTGCGAGGTCGTTGTCGATGGTCTTGGGCACGCCGATGACCGGAAAACCGCGTTTATGGAATTGCTCGGCGATCGCCAGCGTGCCTTCGCCGCCGAGCACGATCAGGGCCTCGATGCCTAAAATATCGAGGTTCGCCAATGCCTCCGAGATCGGCATCTCGGGAAATACCGGCTGCCCGTCAACTATCTTTGCAAAACTCCCGCGATTCCTGGTCCCAAGAATGGTACCGCCGCGGGGCAATATTCCGCTGACACTCTTTTTCGTCAGCTTTACTGTCTGGGTTTCACCGAGAATGCCTTCAAAGCTGTCCTCGATCCCGATGACCTTCATCCCGAACTCGCCGGTCGCGGTGCGAACAACTGCACGAATAACTGCATTGAGCCCGGGAGCGTCGCCGCCGCCGGTCAAGATACCTATTTGCTTATACATAAAACGGAAAAAAGCGAAATGCCTTTCAAATATATTACTCTATGGGCCCGGTTTTTATAAGAGCCGCCCTTATAACAAAAGACGAACCCAAGCACATCAGGTTCGTCCTTCGCCTGTTTTAACTATCAACTACCGCGAGGCGAGATTCCGCGCAGCCAACCGCTGGGCTTCCGGCATTACTTCGATCGCTTTCAGGATCTGCGGGTCCGCCTCGAGCAGCACCTGCACGCCCGCCTCGTTCGAATAGTTCGCCGTTGCGATCTCCATCCTCAGCCGCAGCTTCGCGTAATCGATGTTAGCGTTCAGCACCTCTGCACTAAGGCCGTTGGTCTTATCGGCGGCAACAAACGCTCGGAACGACTCAAAAAGCCTGTCGCTCACGGTGAACGCTCCCGGCGGTACATTGAGCTGCTGGTTCTGGCGATCGACCTTCATGTTCTCGAATCCGCTCACCTTTCCGGCAACCAGTTGGCGTGCGAAGTAGAACGCCGCATCGCTTATGCGTGCCCGCAGCGATGTGAACTCGGTGCCGTCGACCTTAATATCGGGCTCGATGCCGCGGCCGCCCATCAAAACGCGTCCGTCAGGCAGTTTCACGGGAACGCCCGCGGGTTTCGGTGCTTCGGCACCGTCGGTTTTCGCTCCGCCGTTGCTGTGCGTGAAATATTCGTAGATCGAACCGTTCGAATAATCCCTTTGCAGCGATCGCCCGAACGGCGTGTAGTAACGTGCGGTCGTCAGCGTCAAACCCGTACCATACGGAAGCGGAAAGACCCGCTGGACCAATCCCTTACCGAAACTGTCCGAACCGACGATCAGCCCGCGGCCGTAATCCTGCAGCGCGCCCGCAACGATCTCAGACGCCGATGCCGAACCGCCGTTGACCATCACGATCACCGGAACGTCGTAAACCGTCGATTCCCTCGAACGCAGTTCCTGCGTCGTCGCATATCGCGACCGTCCCTTGACCGAAACGACGGTCTGGCCGCCCGGAATGAAACGCGAGACGACCTCGATCGCCTGTGGCAGCAGGCCGCCGGGATTGCCGCGAACGTCGAGGATCAGGCTGGTCATGCCCTCTTTCTTGAGGTTCCCGATCGCCTCGTCGAGCTCGGCCGCCGTCGTTTCCTGGAATCCGCCTGTCAGGCCGACATACCCGACGCCGTTCGGCAGCATGAAATAATTCCTGATCGAAGGAAGCGGAACGCCTCCGCGAACTATCTCGAATTCGACCGGTGCATTCGAGCTCGCGCGTTCGACTTTTACTTTTACCTTCGTTCCCCGCTCGCCGCGAACATTGTTCGAAACCTCGGAACTCGTCCATTCCCGAGCGTCCTTGCCGTTGACCTCAATAAACCGGTCGCCGTACTTCACACCGGCCTTTTCCGCCGGCGTTCCCGGGATCACGGATTGGACATAAACACCGTCGCGGTGCTGCAGGATCGAAACGCCGATGCCGTAGAACTGCGACGCCTGCTCCTCGTAGAGCTTGCGGAATTCATCACGGGTAAAGAACTGCGAGTGCGGGTCCAGCGACCAGAGCATGCTCTGGATCGAGTACTCCAAGACCTTTTCGTGATCGACCTTGCCTGAGTAGTTCTTCGCAACGACGTCCAAAGCTTCCTTGTAGTCCGCGACAATCTTGCCCGTGGTAACGCTGTTATCGGCCGAGATGGTCGACGGAAGCTTGCCGAACAAACCTCCGACCATGGCCCCAAAGCCAACAATTACAAGGGCGTATATTGCAAATCTCTTGTTCATGACGAATGCCCGAATACCTTAAAACTATAGCATAGATTAGTGTCCGCCTGTGCCGGACGGGTTGCCGCTGATTATACGCGGCGGCCGGCCGGAAGTTCTTTGCCAAGACATTCGCGCGCTCACTGCAATTCGCCCTGCGTCGGCTGTTTACAATGCTTTCGCAAAGCCGTAACATCTAGATTTCTTTTATGAGCAGCAATGTTTCCATTGTTATTCCGGCATTTAACGAGCAGGACCGGCTCGGGGCGACGATCCGCGAGATCTGTACGTATTTGCCGAATTCTGGCGTGAACGCCGAATTGATCGTCGTCGATGACGGCTCGATCGATAAGACCGCCGACGTTGCCCGCGACGCGTTGGCCGAATTCCCCGATATCGAATCCCGCGTGATCCGTTACGAAAAGAACCGTGGCAAGGGCTACGCTGTGAAGACCGGACTGCTTGCCGCGAAATACGAGATCGCACTGTTTTCGGACGCCGATCTATCGACCCCGATCGAGGAAATGCACAAGCTGATCGGCCCGATCGCCGCCGGCGAATACGACGTCACCTTCGGCTCGCGGGCACTTGACCGTTCACTGATCGGAACGCATCAGCCCTGGCGTCGCGAGCAGGGCGGAAAGGTATTTAACCTGGTCGTCCGCGTGATGACCGGAATGCCGTTTTGGGATACGCAGTGCGGCTTCAAGGCGTTCGACCTCACGAAATTCCGCCCGCTGCTCGACGCAATGACCATCGACCGCTTCGGCTTCGACGTAGAATTTTTATTCGTCGCACATCGGAATGGCCTCCGTCTCATGGAAGTCCCCGTCCGCTGGAACAACGACGACCGCAGCAAAGTGAACGTCTTCCGCGACAGCCTGAGAATGTTCGACGAGGTCCGGCAGATCCGCCGTAACGCGCGGGCCGGGGTCTATGAGAAAGATCTTCGATAGTTCTATAATCGTCTTATGGAATGGGAGAAACGAATTTCTGCGGATCCGGCGATCATGGTGGGCAAGCCGGTGATCTCTGGAACAAGGATCACCGTTGAGTTCATACTCGGCCGGCTTGCTGACGGATGGTCCGAAAAAGAAATCTTGGAGAATTATCCCGATCTTACCCCGGATGACCTGCGGGCGGTCTTTGCTTATGCCGCAGATTGCATGAAAGACGGTTGGGTATTTAGCATGCCATCCTCACGCGAATGATCGCATTCCTGGCCGACGAACATATCCCTTTTGCGACCATCCGAAAACTCCGGGAGGCCGGTTTCACGGTAGTCTCTGTTAGCGAAGAATATACGTCGGCAACGGACGAGGCCATACTTCAGATCGCCAATGAACGTTCGTTGGTCATTCTCACGAACGACAGCGATTTTGGTGACCTGATATTTCGCGACAATCTCCCTTTCACCTCCGGCTTGATCTATTTTCGATTAGAGCAGTTTCGGCCGGAGGAAATGTCCCAGTTGCTGCTGATGCATATACGGGAACTGGGCTCTGAGTTCGAAAACCGATTTTCTATAATCTCGCGAAGAAAGTTTCGCCAACGTAGATTATGACCGCACGTCTTAACGTAAACATCGACCACGTCGCCACCATCCGCGAGGCCCGCAAGACCATCGAGCCGAGCATCATTACCGCGGCAGTTATCTGCGAGCAATCCGGTGCGAACGGCATCACGGTGCATCTTCGGCAGGACCGCCGGCACATTCAGGACCGCGATATCGAATTATTGCGCGACGTCGTGACGACCTACCTCAACGTCGAGATGGCCGCGACCGATGAGATGATCGCGATCGCCGAGAGGACGCGGCCCGACGCCGTCTCGCTCGTGCCCGAAAACCCGAACGAGGTCACGACCGAAGGCGGGCTCGATGTGGTCAAGAACTTCGACACCGTCAGCAACGCCGCGGGCAAATTAAAGGACGCCGGCATTTTCGTCAGCATCTTCATCGACCCCGACACCGAACAGATCGAGGCCGCAAAGCGATCGGGTGCCCAGCAGATCGAGATCTGTACGGCAGAGTACGCCGAATTGACCCTCAGCGCGCGTGCGATGCACGGCGAGGGCGAGCGAAAGGCCAACAACGAGGTCGAACGCATCCGCAAGGCCGCCGTCCACGCAAATAGCCTCGGGCTCCTCGTCGCCGCCGGCCACGGCCTCACGTACCGCAACGTCGGTGCCCTCGCCGCCATCCCGGAGATCACCGAATTCAACATCGGCCACAACATCATCTCCCGCTCCGTCTTCGTCGGCCTAAACCAAGCCGTCCGCGAGATGATCGACGCGATCAGTAAGTAGTGAATCGTAAATAGTAAGACCCGGCTGGAAACTCGCGGCTCGCAGCTCGCGGCTGGTTTTTAGATCGGTCTTTCGTCAATCGTAAATCGCGATTAAAGGACGGCCTTTAGTGCCTGGCCGGTGTAGGACTTTTTGACCCTTGCTACTTCCTCGGGCGTGCCGGCCGCGACGACCTTCCCGCCGCCTGAGCCGCCTTCGGGGCCCAGGTCGATGACGTAGTCGGCCGATTTGATCACGTCGAGGTTGTGCTCGATCACGATCACCGTGTTGCCGGTATCGACCAGCTTCTGCAAAACGTCGAGCAGCTTATGGACGTCGGCGAAATGCAGCCCGGTCGTCGGTTCGTCGAGGATGTAGATCGTCTTCCCGGTCGCCCGTTTCGAAAGTTCCTTCGCAAGCTTTATCCGCTGTGCCTCGCCGCCCGAAAGCGTCGTCGATGACTGCCCGATCTTGATATACCCGAGCCCGACGT
>JAUCQE010000398.1 GCA_030372865.1 Pyrinomonadaceae bacterium | reverse complement strand
ACGATATTGAAAAACGGATGCAGTGCACGATAAGTATCCCAGAGTGAAAAGGTGGTGTAATTGGTGAAACCCTTCGCCGCGTGCACGTTCTGATCGATGCCCTTGTAACGGCTGTCCGTGTCCATGTAAACGGTCGGTGCGAGGAATGTGTGATAGAGAGCGGTGTAGAAATTCGTCAGTTCGCCTTCCGTCGAGGAGGTGACCTTGATGCGGCCGAGCTCGCGGTTCCATGACTCCTGGCCTTCGCGCTTTACGCGGTCGAAATCCCAGTGCGGCACCTCGGCGTTCATGTTGGCGAGAGCGCCTTCGGTCGAAACGGGCGAGAGAGCGAACTTGACCATCACCTGTTCGCCTGCGGCCGCATCGAAATCGAAATACGCACGAAGCTGTTCGCCGGCGGCCTCAGGTAAATTGTTTTCCTGATCGAACTTGCGCCAGAAGCCGCGGTAATCCTGCTTGCCGAAATTCTTGAACTTATAGCTCTTTATCGGCTTTGAGAACTGCATCGCGAAATAGACCGTCCGCGTGCGTGCCCAGCCATTCGTCTGCCGATAACCGACGACGGTTCGGTCATTTTCGACCCGCACAAATGTCCACACATTCTTGTCGTCATAGTTATAGATGCCGTGCATCAGGTCGAAAATGATGTGGGCGTCGATCTTGTCAGAACCGCCTGCGTTAGCGGGCGGCCCTCCGAACGTGTAGCGATGAAACCCGACGCGCGTCGTCGCCGTCATCTCCGCAAGGATGTTGTGATCGTCTAGCTTTACGCGGTAATAGGCCGGCTCCGCCAGTTCGTTCGCGTGGGAGAAATTTGATCGAAATCCGGTCGATGGATCCGCCTTTGTTCCCGGCTCATACTGCAGCGGGCCGCTCGTCGGCATCACCAGAAAATCACCAAGATCGCTGTGCCCGGTACCGCTGAAATGCGTGTGCGAGAAACCGACGATCGAGGTGTCGTCGTACTGATAGCCCGCGCAGTATTTATAGGCGTCCTTGTTGTATTTGCCGTTTATGTTGTGCGGCTGCTGGTCAGTATCCGGCGAAAGCTGGACCGAGCCGAAAGGCACCGTCGCACCCGGATAAGTATGCCCCATCTTCTGCGTCCCGATCAGCGGATTGACGTAGCGGATGAAATTCTCGGTCGATTGTCCGGAAGCGGTCATGGCGAATAGGAGGATCAGCAGGATTCGTATCGTCATAGAGGCAAGCTAAAACGGCGGTTAATACTGCGACTAGTCTCGGGACGCATGTCAGTCCATACATGGGCCTTTATCAAATTAATCACGGTTGTTCAGCCAAGACGGGATGTCCATTCTGCTATGAAGAACTCGCGTCAGTTCGATGTGTGTTTCTTTTTCCAGGTAGAAAAGCAGATACGGAAAATTCTTCAATTGCCAATGTCGAAGTTCAGGAAGTTGAACTAACAGGCCATAACGCGAAGAACCGATAGAGGGCTGTCGAGAGATCATCCGAATTGCCTTTTCAAGTTCGTATGCAAAATCTGTCGCGAGATCCGCGCCTGCTTCGGTCAGATAATAAGCGATGGCCGCCTCGATATCTTCGTCGGCCCGGCGCCGACGAACGACCTTTTTCGAGCTCACTTACTTCTTCTCCGCAATTCGCTTTCTCAATTTATCGAAATACTGGCCGTCCATCGGTTCCGGCAGCAACTCGGATTCAATACCGTCCAATAACAATCGGCGAAGCCTAACTCGATCCTGCTCTTTGCGTAGGAGCTCCCGAAGATACTCGCTTGTGCTAACGTAGTCGCCCTCGGCAACCTGTGAATCGATAAACGATTTGAGCGCTTCCGGCAGTGAGATGTTCATCGTGCTCATTGGACAAATATACCACCTTTGGCAAAGTTTGCCAACTTTTCAGTCGTATATTTGAAAGGAGGC
>JAUCQE010000397.1 GCA_030372865.1 Pyrinomonadaceae bacterium | reverse complement strand
CCTTTGTGCCCTCGGGCATTTTCTCGAGAGCGGTGTCGAAGTAATCCTCGAGGGCTTTCGACATTTCAGGGATGCTCGCGCCGCAGTTGAAGAGTATTTCGTTAGCGGCCGAATCTTTTAGAAGAGCGTAGAGCAGATGCTCGAGCGTCACGTATTCATGGCGGTATTTTACAGCCTGATCGACGGCGAAGCTCAGAGTTTTCTCCAATTCCTTAGTTAACATCTTTCTCTAGATTCTAGCAGTTTTCCGCCCGTTGCCCACAGCTATTTGAGCCGTTACACGACGCGCACACCGTTGGGTTCGATCGGCGAAACGTAAGTGTTGAAATCAATGCCGGTTTCGAGAAAAACGGCATCCATCGCATCGCGGACAGCAACGGCCGACTCACGCGTTTCGCACAGCATGAACATCGACGGGCCCGAGCCGGAAATGCCTCCGCCGATCGCACCGGCCGCGAGCGACGCGGCGCGCACCTGTTCAAACCCCGGAATAAGCGTGCCGCGGACGGGTTCGACGATCTCATCCACCATCGAGCGCGACATCAGTTTTGTATCGCCTTTTTCGAGTGCGACGACGAATGCTCCGAGATTGCTCCAGTTGCGAACGGCCGAGCGAAGCGGCACATCTTTGGGCAGCAGTGCACGAGCTTCTGAGGTCTTGATCTCGATCTGCGGATGAATCACGGCGGCCCACAGCGGCGGGCAATCGAGCGGGACCACGTCAAGCGGATCGACCGAACGCACCAGAACAAAGCCGCCGAAAATGCACGGGGCGACGTTGTCCGCATGCCGCGAGCCCGATGCAAGTTCTTCGCCCGCCATCGCGAAGTGGACCAGCTCTTTTCGGGAATACCGGCCACCGAGCAATTCATTTGCCGCGACAACGGCACCGCAGGCACTGGCGGCACTTGAGCCGACGCCGCTGCCGGGCTTGATGCGTTTGGATGAGACCATCTCAAAACCATGGCCGACACCGGCATCATCGGCAAGGGCACGCAGCGCAACGCCGGCAACGTTCAGGGCCGGGTCGGTCGGCAGGCCGAAATCGTCGTTATTGACGATCCGAATGCCGGGCTCCGGACTGATGCGAACCGTGATCTCGTCATACGGGCTTTCGAGGGCAAAACCCAGGCAATCAAAGCCGCAGACCACGTTCGAGACCGTCGCGGGAGAGCGGACCGTTATCTCTGTCATATTTCCAAAAGACGATCGAAAAGTAATATCATTACGGCGAGACACGCTCGAATTTCGATCACAGATGCAATACTTTAGCACAAACAGGCGGTCGGCCCCCGTTGCCTTCCGCGAGGCGGTTTTAACAGGCCAACCGGACGACCGAGGGC
>JAUCQE010000396.1 GCA_030372865.1 Pyrinomonadaceae bacterium | reverse complement strand
CAGCGCTGTCTCGTGGGCTCGGAGATGTGTATAAGAGACAGGCCAGATTGATACGCACCGGTACTATGTCGTATTCCACTGTATATTTGGTTGCGACCGCCCACTTTCCATCTGAACTTATCGCAACCGAGAGATAACTGCCGTCGCGGATCTTGGTCAGTTTGCCCTGAGTCACCCGGTAAAGAGCTTGTTCGTCAATTCGAAGCTCGACCTGTCCGGCAGTGACCCGCCAGCGTTCGACCTCCGCGGGAACCGAGAACGCGTCTTTTACGGGAGGAAGTTCTATGCCCTGCGGTGCAGTGGTCTGCCGCCCGAGTTCTCCGTTTGCGATCGAGAACCATCCGATACCCTCGAAATTGCGGCGTTCAAGTTCTTTCTGTCGTTTCTCGTAGCGCTGGTAGTACTCTTCGCGTGGTTCCACCGAGTCTTCCTCATCGGACGCTTCGCTTTCGGATTCGATGGTGGAGTTGACCTCTGAAATTATCCGCTCGCGAGCCTTGGCGTCGACGATGAGAGCGCGCAGGTCATCGCCGTCCTTCCAAACCGTTTCCGCCGAAAGGCCGTCAACGGCAAAGACCACTTCAAGCCCCGGAATGTCGAGATCGGCAAGGTACCGCGTCCGCATCGGTGCCTGCCCCGCAAGGCCTTCGAAATAACGATCCAGCCCGAGAAAGAACTCATGCAGCTTTTTCTGAGCACCGAATACGATCCGCCCACCGTTCCTTCCTGCCAGTACAAGCGTCCGGTATTCACAGTCATACACGCAGCCGTCGAGAAACGGCGGCAGCCGGTCCGCACTCGTCTCTGCAATGTACTGCCGGATCTCGTCAAACTCTTCCTTGGTCAGCTCACGCTCGCGATAACGCTTGTCGTCCTCAAAGATCGAAAAGGTCACGCGTCCGCCGCTGTAGATCCGGATCAGGCTTTCCTGATAGAAATAGACCGCCGCAAGGTCGGGTTCTTTATCAAAGAACTGCCGGATTTCCTCGTACGCTTGCGGGAGGTACGCAGCATAGTTCGAAGCGCGAGCGATCATTCCCGCGTTCTGCAGTGTTTCCACGTCGATCGGCATTTGCGATGCGGGTTTGGTCCCGAGGAAGTTCGGAGCCGCGCCGAGTATCTTCGCCTGCCCCGGGTAAAGCGAGAGCACGGCCATTCTCGCCTCGTGCGAATCCTCGCTTTCGAGGTATTTTTCCGCCGCGAGTGCGAGCCGCTTGTCCCCGCCGTGCATCATCGGGATTACCGGCTCGATCGGCAGCGGTATCCGCAGCAGCCGCGAACAGGCAAGAGCGGCAGCGGCCGCCTCGGCGTTTGCGTTCAGAAGCCCCGTCAGCGTGGCACTGTCGTCCATCATGCAGGCGGAGATCGCGGATGCGGTCGGGTTGCCGCTGCCGGCTTCGAGTACATTACCGACCTGCGTTTCGCGAATTTCCTTTCTTAACGCAAGCAGGCGGACGACCGATTCCTGCGTCGCCTTGCCCTCCTTCAACTCCCGCAGCATCAGCGCGTTCACCGCCGGCGACTTCCATTTCAGCAGCACCTCTTTGAGCATTCTCGCCGTCGCAGGATCGTTCTTTTCACGAGCGGCAATACGGTCGATGACGGCCTTGATAAGAGCCTCGCCCGGTTCCGACGTCATGCTAATGGCCTGGCCGATGTGGACATCGAGAGCAGCGTCCGCCATCGTCGCCCAACTACCCATTACATTCGCATTAGTTACGACTACACTGGCGTTATACTCGGCGCGACGAACAGCCTCGTTAAATCGGGCCTGGAGATCGGCGGTCGCTTTAACAAATGCCTCAAGCCCGTCAACCTGTTCCGCGATCGAAAACCCGCCGACGCTGACGATGGCCTTTATGAGGTTGCCACGTTCCCACTGTTCCGACACCTGCCCTAGCAACCGTCGCAACGGTGGTATCGCCCGCGGATCTTTCTGGAACGCCAATGCCGAAACAGCGCTCTGACGGTGTGGATATGAGACCTGATTGCCATATACACGGTTAGCGGCATATGCCGCTGTATTGGCCGCGTTGGCGGCCGCGTTATAAGCCCTGGACGAAGGACTGACAACGTTCGCCGCCATATTCGAGGTATAGACCTGGTATTCTGCTTCGTCGTCGCTGCTCGAACTTGCATTCGACATTGTCCTTACCGTATTCGCATTCGCATTGGGACGATACGGCGGAATGGGCTGCGCTTCTTCCTTTTCGTCCAGCAACGCGATCAACCCGGGAACTGCTTCCGGGATCCTGTATTGCGACAGCCATCCGACCAGTGTTCCGCGGCCGCGTTCGTCATCGGCTACGTCGACCCAGTTCGCATTCGTCAGCCACGGCAGCAGGGCCTTTACGATGTCCTCGCCGCCCTTTTCCTGCCCGATGATCAGCAGGTTGCGGACCGCCGCACTCCGCACGGTCTTGTTCTGACTCGAAGCCAACTCCAGCATTCTTGCCCGGTATTTTTCCTTCGGCTGGTTCAATATCAGCGTCGTCAGCCCCGTGTACGTCTGACCGTTCACGCGCAGGTCGGCCTGCGTCACGTCTGCTAGCAGTGTGTAATACCACTCATCGCGGCCGCTCCATTACCTTTCCTTAACCAGAGCGTCAAACGCCAGGTCGCGCATGCCCGCCGTGGCGTTGCGGTCCTCGACCACCGCCATCAGCTCGCCGCGATACCGGTCCGTATCCCCGAGCGAATCCGTATCAATGGCCCGCCGGTAAAGAGCCCACATCGCCAGCACCCGCGAGACCGGCTGCGATGAGTCGTTGTAGAGCCTGTTCACGATCTGTCTCTTATACACATCTG
>JAUCQE010000395.1 GCA_030372865.1 Pyrinomonadaceae bacterium | reverse complement strand
GGAGAGCGTCCGCCGCCTGGAACTGCATGTAACGCTGAGCGTCGCCGAGTGCGCCCATCGATGCACGCTTGTCCATCGCAGCCTCGACTTCCGGCGGAAGGCTGACGTTCTCGACGTAAAACTTCGTGACCTCGAGGCCGTAGCTGCTGAAATCAGAATTGATCTTGGCACGAATCGCCTCGCCGAGCTCCTTATATTGGGCGGCAAGGTCGAGTGCCGGGATCTTCATTTCGCCAATCGCGTCGGAGAATTCCGTGACGATCGCACGCTTAAGCTGGCCGTCGATGTCTTCTGTCTGGAAATGAGCATTGGTGCCGGCGACCTCGCGGATGAACGCGCCTGGATCGGCGACCCTAAGGCTGTAAGCGCCGAACGCACGCAGGCGAACGATGCCGAAATCAGCATCGCGGAGCATGATCGGGTTCGACGTTCCCCATTTCATATCCGTGAACTGTTTCGTGTTGACGAAATAGACCTCGGACTTCATCGGGGAATTGAAGCCGTATTTCCACGCACCGAGCTTGGACAGGATCGGTGTATTGCCGCCGTCGATGGTGTAGCGGCCGGGCGTGAAAACGTCCGCGACCTGGCCCTCAAAAACGAAGACCGCGGCCTGCGACTCACGGACGATCAACTGCGCGCCGTTCTTGATCTCCTGCTGGTAAACGGGAAAGCGGTAAAGAAGCGTATTCTGCGAATCGTCGAGCCATTCGATAACCTCGATGAACTGATTCATCGCGGCTTCTTTGACCTTATCCATTATGCTCATTCGTTGTTCTCCTTGTGCAATCTATAACGAAAAATATGCCATAAAGTTCGGATATATGAAAGCTTATTCTCGGCGGTCCGGCGGCCGGTCGCAGCCTATGAACGTGCAAGATCGACAGTTAGAATGTCGTCTCTTTTCATGGACGCAGGAGTGTGAACCGCCTCGGTCGTGATGCAGCAAGGCTTGCCTTTTCCCGCCCATCCGGCCGGACGTACCGAACACCGGGCAGACCTGGGGCCTGATCGCGGACGCCGTGGCAGGTTCTAAAGAAGACGTTTGACCGGCCATCTCTCTTTCAACAGCGAAAGAAACGCGACCATCGTTATTGCCCCTGCAATGTCGATCGCGACGTCGTTGATGGTTCCCGTCCGCGACGACAGTCGGCTTTGGTTCGCCTCGTCGATAACCGCGACGATCGCCGGCAGCAGGACGGCCGCAAACCACCAGTACTTCGACAAAACTCCGCCCGACGAACGCAGGAACGCTCGCGCCGCAAAGAAAGCGAGCGCGCCGTATTCCGCAAGATGCGCGCCCTTACGGATAATGCCGTGGTAGAACTGCAGCGTTTCTTCGGACGCGGAAGGGAAAAGGAACTCCAGCAGCGGACGTATAAAGCGAGACGTCTTCGTCATAGCACCGGCGTCGCTGGAAAGGAAGAATATCAACCCGACCCACAAAAAAAGCGGCGCGTAGCGGATGATCCGCCCGCGCCACTTTTTTATGTTTTCTGATCTCAGATCGGAAATAGCCGCTCCAATCGACTTGGATTACAATGCCGCGGCACCCGACACGACCTCGATGATCTCCTTCGTGATCGCGGCCTGGCGGATGCGGTTCATGTTGAGCGTCAGCGAGTCGATAAGCTCACCTGCGTTCTTTGAAGCCGAATCCATCGCCGTCATACGCGAGCCCTGCTCGGACGCAACCGATTCGAGCATCGCACGGTAGACCTGCGTCTCGACCTGCTTCGGCAACAGCTTGCCGAAGATCTCGGCTGCCGGCTGCTCGTAGATGTATTCCGCCTCGGCGGAGGCCTCGCCTTCTTCGGTGGCGGCGATCTTCGGTATCGGGAGAAGCTGTTCGATGACAGGCTTCTGCGAAAGCACGGTGCGAAATTCGGTGAAAACGAGGAACACCTTGTCGATGCTCTCGTCGTCGGTGAAACGCTTGATCAGGTCGCGAGCGATCTCGGCTGCGTCAGAATAGTTTGCCGAACCGCGGCCCGTAAGCCCGATGTATTCTTCGGCGATCGACGTGTTGCGACGCTTGAAGAAATCGCGGCCCTTGCGGCCGACGGCGACGAGCTCGACCTCTTTCGACGAGTTATCGTTCAGGAACGCCTGTGTCGCCTTGATGATGTTCGCGTTGAAACCGCCGGCAAGGCCCTTGTCCGCCGTGACCAGCACGACGAGGTACTTTTCGTCGCCGCGGGCGGTCAAAAGCGGATGCGAGAAATCATCAGCAACCTTAGCGCTCAAACCGCCGAGCACGTCGGACATCTTTTTTGCGAACGGGCGTGCCGCCGTCACGCGGTCCTGTGCGCGTTTCAGTTTCGCGGCAGCCACCATCTTCATCGCCTTGGTGATCTGCTGCGTGTTCTTTACCGACTTGATGCGCCGGCGCATGTCTAACAAACTTGCCATATCTCAGTGACAAGTGAAGCGTGACAGGTGACGAGGGCATTGCCTGCCCCTCGTCACTAGCCACTCGTCACTTCCTTTTATGCTGCTGCTGCGGCGGTGTCGCCCTTGCCCCAGCGGGTCGCCTTGAAGTCCTCGATGGCTTCCTTCATCTCGGCCTTGAGAGCGTCGTCGATGTTCTTCTTTTCGCGAAGGGTGTTCATCACGCCCGGGTGCGAATTCTTCATGTAATCGAGCATCTCTTCTTCGAAGTGCTTGAGGTCTTCGACCGCGATGTCATCGGCAAAACCGTTGGTAACGGTCCAGATGATGATGACCTGGTCTTCGACCTGCATCGGCTGATACTGGCCCTGCTTGAGGATCTCCGTCAGGCGGCGGCCGCGTTCAAGCTGCGACTGCGTCGATTTATCGAGGTCCGAGCCGAACTGTGCGAAAGCCGCGAGCTCGCGGAACTGTGCAAGGTCGATACGGAGCGTACCGGCGACCTGCTTCATCGCCTTGATCTGTGCCGAACCGCCTACGCGGGAAACCGAGTTACCCACGTTGATAGCGGGGCGAACGCCCGAGTTGAAAAGGTCGGACTCAAGGAAGATCTGTCCGTCCGTGATCGAGATAACGTTCGTCGGAATGTAAGCCGAGATGTCGCCGGCCTGCGTTTCGATGATCGGGAGCGAGGTCAGCGAACCGCCGCCGCGGGCTTCCGACATCTTTGCCGCACGTTCGAGCAAGCGGCTGTGTAGATAGAAAACGTCGCCCGGGTAAGCTTCGCGGCCCGGCGGACGGCGGAGCAGAAGCGAGATCTCGCGGTACGCGGCTGCCTGCTTCGAAAGATCGTCGTAGATCGTCAGGGCGTGGCGGCCGTTGTCGCGGAAGTATTCGCCGATGGCGCATCCCGAGTAAGGAGCGAGGAACTGCATCGCGGCCGGGTCGGAAGCAGTTGCCGACACGACGATGGTGTAATCCATCGCGCCGTAGTCTTCAAGCTTCTTGACGACCTGTGCTACGGTCGATGCCTTCTGGCCGATCGCGACGTAAACGCAGATAACGTCCTTGCCCTTCTGGTTGATGATCGTGTCGATGGCGACGGCTGTCTTACCCGTCTGGCGGTCGCCGATGATCAGCTCACGCTGTCCGCGGCCGATCGGCACCATCGAGTCGATAGCTTTCAAACCCGTCTGAAGCGGCTCTTTAACCGGCTGGCGGTCGATGATACCGGGAGCGATACGCTCGACCGGGTTGAAGGTATCGGTGATGATCTCGCCCTTGCCGTCGATGGCGTTTCCGAGAGCATCGACAACGCGGCCGATCATTGCGTCGCCCACGGGCACGCTCATGATGCGGCGAGTACGCTTTGCCTCGTCGCCTTCCTTGATCTTCTGGAAGTCTCCGAAGAGCACGCAGCCGACCTTGTCTTCTTCAAGGTTGAGAGCAAGGCCGCGGACGCCGTGCGGGAACTCGAGCAGTTCGCCCGCCATGACCTTTTCCAGGCCGTAAACCTCGGCGATACCGTCACCGACCTTGATAACGGTCCCGACCTCGTCCACCCGCATGCTCGAATCGAAATCCTCGATCTGGGCACGGATAATTTCGTTGATCTCGTTTGCCTTAATTGCTTCCATGGTTTTGATAAATAGTTAAGTTGATCGTCTAGTGGTTTCGCACGGAGATCGCCGATCAACCGTTGACCAATTTTTCTCTAAGATTTTCTAATTGCGTTCTTACGGAGCCGTCATACACGGTCGAGCCGATGCGTGTGACGACGCCGCCGATAAGTTCTTTGTCGATCTCGAAATCGAGCCGCACCTGCTTTCCGGTGGTCTTCTCGAGGTTCGCCTTGAGCTCGGCCTTGTCCGTGTCTGACAGCGGATGTGCCGAAATCACTCGTCCATGAACCGTTCCGCCGCGTTCTTCAAGCACCGAGTCGAGCCGGCCGTTGATGTCGGCAAGATCGGTGATACGGCCGTTTTGCAGCAGGACGCGGAGAAAGTTCGACGTGGTCCTGGTCGGCTTCGCCCGCTGGATAAGGCCCTCAAGCAAGTTCTCTTTCTTGCCGTGGCCGATCGCGGGATTAGCGAACGCGTCGTAAAGGTCGGTGTTGGAGGTCATCATTTCCTCCCACGACTTGAGTTCGGCCTTTACTGTCTCAATGTCGCCCGACTTTGTGACAACATCGGCAAGTGCGGAGGCGTAACGGCGTGCAACAGTTTCTGCGCTCATGTTAGTTCAAACCTCCGATCGCCTGAATTCCTGACTTGACCAGCCGCGTATCCGTTTCCGGCGTGACTTGGCTGCGAAGCTTTTCTTCCGCAAGGCGGAGGCTTTCTGCCACCGCGTAGCGGCGAAGCTCAAGCTTCGTAACCGCGGCGATGCGGTTCGCTTCGCCCTCTGCCTGACGGGCGATCTTCTCTGCCTCGACCTCAGCTTCGCGGGCAAGGCGTGCCTTTTCAGCGGCGGCCTCTTCCTGTGCCTCTTTCTTCAGTTTCTCGACCTCGTTGGTGATGCCGGCAAGCTTTGCCTCGACCTCGGTCAGGCGTGCAAGGGCGGCCTGCTTTTCTTCCTCGGCACGGATCAACTCCGCACGGATCTCCTCACGGCGGGCCTTAAAGGCAGCGGAGAGCGGTTTCTTTACGAGGTAAACAATGACCGAGATGAAGATCGCGAGGTTGACGAACTTCCAGATCTCGAAGCCGGGGTAGTTAAGGTACGTGTTCCAGAAGCCGGAAAAACCGCCCTCTCCGGAACCGCCGCCCGCGGCAAACAGGATGAATGCATCAAAAAAGAATGCCAACATATTACGCCTTCAAAATGTTTTCGCTGATCTTGCTCGCCATCCGTTCGGCCTCGACGCCGATCTCGGCCTCAGCCTCGGCACGCATCTTTGCGATCCGTTCTTTTTCGGAATTGAGCAGGTTCGCGCTCGCCGCCTTTGCCTCGAGGATCGCCGCCTGACGGGCCTCAACTGCCGCCGCACGCTCGCGTTCGATCATGTCGTACGTCTCGCTGCGGGCCTCAAGCATCGACTGCTGATACTGCTTCTGCTTGTCTTCGACAGAGCGCAGTATCTCGCCAGCCTCGCCGCCGCGGGAGCCCTGCAGGCGAAGTCGTTTCTCGATAATGGCGTTGATCGGCTTAAAGAACGTCCGGTTAAGCGCCCAGATCATCACGAGGATGAGGGCTATGTGCAGAAAGAGATACCCGTCCGGAACTAGCTGGATCGATTCGGCAAATGCCAGCAAAAACATACGCTATTAAACTACTATTAAAATCGGTCTATGATCGTTCGAATACCAAAACACAAGAGAATATCACGCGCTATTTTGAGGGTCAAGGAAGCGCGGCTTGCAGCCGGGGGTAGAATATACGAATGCAGGGCTCGCTTGATTATCTACTGTGGCTGATCGGTGTTGACCAGTCCTTTGGCCAGCTTTCGGTAATGCAGATCGCCGCTCGGACGATAGTCGTTTATCTAACGGCACTTGTGCTGATCCGGCTTGGCAAGCGTCGGTTCATGGGCGATTATTCCGCGATCGACATCCTGCTCGGTTTTGTTCTTGGGTCGGTGCTTGCACGCGGGCTCACCGGGGCGATCCCCATTTTGGAAATGCTGGTCGTGGTCGTGATGCTGCTTGGCCTGCACTGGGTGTTTGCTGCCGTTTCGTTCTATTGGCCGGGATTTGAAAAGGCGCTGGAATCGAGCCCTCGCAAGCTAGTTGAGGACGGGCATGTGATCAAAGACGCCGTCCGCGAAAGCAAAATAACCGATGACGAGCTTTCGCAGGCCCTACGCGAGGAAGCCAACGTGCAAGATGTCGCTGACGTGAAGGCCGCGTATCTGGAACGCGACGGGTCGATCACCGTGATCCCGAAAGAATGAGTACGGAGGAAGGCACTAGAAGGTCGCAGTATTTGTAGGCGTTTCGGTCTTTGACGCCGTTATAGACTCCAGGAAATCCAACTCTTCGGCGGTCAGGGTGACGCCCGCTGCCGGTGCGATTCCCTCGATCTGCTCCGGGCGGCGTGCCCCAACGATCGCGGCGTCAACGTCCGGATTTTGTAGGGTCCAGGCGACCGCCATCGCACCGGCCGATACGCCGCGGCTCGCACCAAAGTCTGCCAAAACGTCCGCAATGCCGAGATTTCGCGTAAGTGCCGGTTCGCAAAACTCCGGCTTCGTCCGCCGCAGGTCGTCGGACGGCAGGCCGTTGATCCGCTCGCGCGTCATCGCCCCGGACAGCAACCCCGACGCCATCGGGGAATAGACGATCACGCCGATGCCGTTCTCCGCGCAGTATGGCAGGACGTCGCTCTCCGCGGTCCGATCGATCAGCGAATACGGCGGCTGGTTTGAGGCCACATCCAGGATGTCCTCAGCTCGTTCGAGTTCGCGGCGTGTGAAATTGGACACTCCCGCGTTACGAACCTTTCCCGCAAACTGCAGATCGGAAAGGGTTTCCAGTGCTTCATCAAGTTCTTCCGCCGGTTTGTTCCAATGTATCTGGTAAAGGTCGATCGCATCGACGCAAAGCCGCCGCAGGCTTTCTTCGCATTCGCGAATGATGCTCTCGCGGCGCAGGCAATGGATTATCCGGCCCGAATCATCGCACGGCATCCCGCATTTGGTGAACACGTACGGCCGCTCCGCAATCCCGTTGAGAGAGCGTGCGACTATCTCTTCGGAGTGGCCGAGCCCGTAAAGCGGAGCCGTGTCGATCCAGTTGATACCAAGGTCCAATGCCTTGTGTATCGCGGCGATCGACTCCGAATCGTCCTGCGGCCCGAGTGCGAACGCCCAGCCGCCGCCGCCAGCAGCCCAGGCACCAAAGCCGATCCGTGAAATATAAAGATCGCTTTGCCCAAGTCGCCGCCGGCCGTCTTTATTGGACGAAGTAGTTGTCATCTTCTCGCGGTCCATGCCGCGCTGCCCTCACCCATCGAACGCGGCAGCGGAGCGATCTCGTCCGCTTTCTTGAGGCCCGGATCGATCCAATCCCAGTGTTCGAGTGCGGGGAGCAGTGCGGATAGTTGATGGTCGACCGGCGGCTGAAACTCGTATGCCGGCAGGTCGGCGGACAAAAGCTGGCCCTGTGCGAGCCCGCCGTAAATGTCGCTGAGCTCTGACGCATTTCGCCGCAGCGTGAATTTGTCCAACCAATAAATGCCCTGCGGGTCGATGTTCCCGCGTGCCTGTGTCACGAGCGAGCACCAGTCCGTTGAGTCGATGAACGGATACCAGCAAAAGCCCTCGAAACCGACGCCTATCGCCGCCACCCGGCGTTCGATCTCCTCACACTGCTCCGTCATGTACTTCAGCCAAGAAATGCGGTCTGAAACATAGCCGCGGATGTTCGTCTCGGTCAGCATGATCGGCAGGCGGTAGCGTTCCGCATATTCGAGGGCCGTCGGTATCAGCCCCTCGGGCGTCCGGTTCGGGAACACGCGTCCATCGGTGCACCATTCGAGTTCGCAGTGCGAATAATAATCAAGCCCGATGACATCGATCCGTGCAGGCGATTCTCGAAAACTCTCAAGCCGCTGCTCATCGGCACCGTTGTCAACAAGGTATCGGTAAAGCCGATGCTCGCTGCCGACCCGCCCTAATACCATATCCTGAACAAGGAACCTTAGTTCGTTGCAAAACTCGGCGTGGCCGAACGAATGGTCATCAACGGCTCGGTGCTTTTCGGCAGCGTCGACATGTACAAGCCGAACGCCCGGCACCCTTTCCACCAGCATTCGGCTGACGGAGACGATCGCCTCGACGACGTTCATCAGCATCGGCACGAAACTCTGCGGGCCGCGTGCGTACGGGTACCAAGTGCCTTCGTGCCCCGCAAACCAGGTCGTGACAAATGGTTCGTTGATCACGGTGTACTGCCGTGCCCATGGATACCGTTCGGCGATAGCGCCGACGAACCGGAAATAGCTTTTCACGAAATCCGGCGAGGCAAAGCCGCCCACAAGCCAGTCGGGAAAACTGGTATGGTGAAGCGGATCAAGGATCGGATCGATGCCGAGATCGCCCATCGCGTTCATTGCCCTGTCGAACCAACGCCAATCGTATCGGCCCGGTTCGCGTTCTATCTTGTGCCACGGTACCGAATATCGCAGCTCGGTCAGGCCGCTCGCTGCCGCCAATCGCAGGTCGGCCTCGACCCGCTCGGTATGGCCGGTCGTGTCAAGCACGTCCTTCCCGCTGCCGAAAATATGCGTACTTTCAAAACCGCTCAGAAACTTCATCTATCTTCCCCTCTCGTCCTTGCAGCAATAGGTACGGCCCTCGGGACTTACGGGTTTCCCAAGGACCGTAACGTAAAACTGCATAATTGCAATAGTTTACGGGTTTGGCGTACGCCCTTTTGTTTTATCGCTTACAATTGAGGGCGATTTCCGTATGTGCGGAAAGACCGCGATTGTTCTACTTTGTGAAGATATGGGCCACGGCGAGACAGTAAAACGCGAACGCGCACCGCGTAACAGGACGCTTGACGTCTCGGCGTCGGAAACCGCCCGGCTCCGCAAACAGATCGTCGACGGAAGCGCGATCGCCGGCCGCTTTCGGGCCGACGACGCGGTCATACTCGGAGATGCATTTGCGGTTCTTCCCCGGCTGCCAAAAGCTGGCTACAGCCTGCTCTTTGCCGACCCGCCGTACAACCTCTC
>JAUCQE010000394.1 GCA_030372865.1 Pyrinomonadaceae bacterium | reverse complement strand
ATATAAGAGTCGCTCCGTTGATAGAATTTACAACGACTCTTGATTCGACCCCACCTTCAGCAAATCCAGAGTTCGGCGCTTCGTCCGGCATTCAGACCGGAAGGCTAAACAGATTCTCGCCACCCTCGGATTGCAGCGGTCCAAAAGCGAATCCCGGACTGAACACTTCGGCAGGTTCGAGACAGTTCGACCTCTACACGTTCATGCCGGCGAGATCGGGTTGCGTTCAAGTCACCATCAAGGCGTTCAGTACCTTTTACGTGAATGCAGTGGCCTACAGCAATGCCGGGTTTGTGCCGGCCGACCCCTCGCTCAATTACCTCGGCGACGCCGGTTCGAGCCCGGGCCCGGATACTCCAAAAACTTTCTCATTTATGGTAACTGCCGGCGTACCATTCAGTATCGTCGTACATGAAGTGGATCCCGGCGGCGCGATCGGACAGTCATATGTTCTCGAGGTCGAGGGAACGCCTATGAATACAGCGACCCGTGCGGCTATGTTCGATTTCGACGGCGACCGTCGGACCGACCCGAGCATCTTCCGCCCATCTGTCGGTGAATGGTGGTATATCCGCTCAGCCGACGGCGGAAACAACGCGTTCCAGTTTGGCGTATCGTCAGACCAAGCTACCCCAGCCGATTTTACCGGTGACGGCAGGACTGACGTCGCATTCTTCCGACCTTCGACGGGCTTTTGGTACGTTCTCAGAAGCGAGAACTACACGTATTACTCGCTGCCATTCGGATCATTCGGCGATATTCCTGCCCCGGGCGACTTTGACGGCGACGGTATGGACGATCCGGCAGTGTTCCGTCCGTCGAACGGGTTGTGGTACATCCAAAATTCCGGAGGCGGAACGACGATCCTGGGTTTCGGAGTGAACGGTGATCATCCGGTACCGGCTGATTACGACGGCGACAACAAGACGGACATCGCGATCTATCGTCCATCGCTCGGCCAGTGGTGGATCAGACGCTCGAACGCGGGAATCATCGTCTTTACGTTCGGAACGTCTACCGATCTGACGGTCCAGGGCGATTATACCGGCGATGGCCGTGCCGACGTCGCGGTCTTCAGGCCGTCGTCTAGCACCTGGTATGTTCTCAGGAGCGAGAACTATACGTATTACTCATTCCCGTTCGGAGCCTCCGGCGATATTCCTGTACCGGGTGACTATGACGGGGACGGGCAAAACGATGCTGCCGTTTACAGGCCGTCGAACCATTTGTGGTACGAACAGCAGACTACGAATGGCCTGTCTCTTATACACATCTCCGAGCCCACGAGACAGCGCTG
>JAUCQE010000393.1 GCA_030372865.1 Pyrinomonadaceae bacterium | reverse complement strand
GAGTTTCCATTCGCCGCCTTTCCAGACCGGGCCGAAGTTTGGCGATTCGACCTTGGCGTCGAGCCCGCCGGAGGCTCCGCGGAGGTCTTCGAACTTAACGGTTATCGGCGTCGCGAGTCGTGCGGAGGCGGTCTCCGATAGGATTCTCACACCGCCGTGGTAATGCGAATAGGCTCGTGCGGGCGTCCAGGCGTCGTAGGTCGTGTTGGTCGTGATGCCCTGCAGGCCTTTCTTGCGGAGGTCGCCGGCCATGTAGTTCCCGAGTTCCGTAAAGCCCTCGACGATCTGCGGCGGCACGTTCGGTTCGACAGGCTGCATGTAAGGCGGCAGGAATTGCCGCGCACCGTAGATGCCCTGCTGGTGCACATCGAGCACGATCTGCGGGTGCCAGACGTTGTGGATCTTATCGACCGTAAGCTGCGTCTCGACCTGTGTGAAGGCATACCAATCGCGGTTGTTATCGTGGCCGACGTATTTGTGGTAAAGCTCGGGCGGGTTCGTGCCCTCATAGGGCGTGCCGAGCGTTTTGTCGTACCAATTTTTCACGATGTCCACGCCGTCCGGGTTCAGCGACGGCACGAGCAGGATGATCGTGTTGTCCAGGATGTTCTTGATGCGCGGGTCGTTCGAACTCAAAAGCTCGTGGGCGATCAGCATCGATGACAAGGTCGAGCCGACCTCGGTGGAATGGATGCCGAAGGTGATCAGGACGATGGTCTTGCCGCCGGCGATCAGGCGTTTCGCTGCCGTTTCCGGGTTGCCCTTCTTCTGGTTAAAGAGCCTCGGGTCGGCGAGCTGATCGTTTATTCTCCGAAACCGGTCCAGGTCCTTCAGGTTCTCGGGGCTCGAAACCGTCGCGTAAACAAACGGTGCTCCCATCGTGCTCTTGCCGATCTCTTCGAACACCATGCGGTCGCTGGCCGCGTCTAGCTTTTTGAAGTAATCGACGACCTGTGCCCAACTCGCTAGCTTCCGGTCATCACCGGGCGTAAACCCAAGCACGTCCTTCGGCGTCGGGACCTGTGCAAACGCAGCGAACGATATCGCGAGAACTAGACCGCAAAGACGCAGAGAGGCAGAGATCTTTTCCATATGTAAATGAGGCTCCGGATGGTAATTAGCCCTGTCTCTTATACACATCTCCGAGC
>JAUCQE010000392.1 GCA_030372865.1 Pyrinomonadaceae bacterium | reverse complement strand
GGTCGATAATCGACTCAAGCAGCGGCACGGCGAACTGGCCCGAATGGCTGATGATGCGCTGGTAATATCCGAGATTCGCCTCGCCCGAGGTGCCGGCGTGAAAGGCGGAAATATCGGCGTCCGCCATCGTTTCAACTGCCTGCCCGACCGGAATCACGCGGCGTGGGATCGAATGGTCCGGACGGCCGTCGGCTATCGTCCCGAGAAGGATGATGCCGATCAGGACTCCGGGCTTATCCGCTCGCGACGGCTCGTCGATCGCCGGCCTCGGCTGCAGACGTGGGCCGAAGTTCGAGAACTCCGGATTGATCAGCCGCGAATCATACACAACGCCGACGAACTTGTCATGATCGACGCTCATCTCCACGAACTGGCCGAAGCCGTGATCGGCCGAAGAGACGCCGTCGCCCTCGACACGCGCGACGTAGTCGATGTGAGAGTTCGAGCCGATTATCTTTGCGATCTTCATTCTCTTTCCGGAACCGGGAGGACGATTGCAATGCTCCTATTCTACACTGTCGGGCGCCGAAATGCGGCTAAGCCGCGTGGCCGATCTGCGGAATGACATAGAGCAGCCACCAAAGCAGTATCTGAAAGGAAAGGACGAGCACGCTGAGCCCGATGACCGATGCCGCCTGGTTCCCGCCGCCGATGGCCGGACGCCGGTTGACGGCGGCCAGCCCGATCAATGCCGAGACTACGGCTACCGGCACGAAAATGGTGCCGAGATAAGGCACGAGCGAATAAACAAAACACGCCCATGCGAACTGCGAGGCATTATTGGCATTGGTCGGGGCGAAAAGGCCGTGTTCGACGTTGGGTTTGGCGGCGGTGCTGAGAGACGCTCGCTGAAGGCCGTAGGATGACCTGATGGTGTCGAGCGGTTGAAACCCCTCGGCCAGATACTTGCCGCAGTCAAGGCAGTATTTCGCCGTCCCACGGCGGGCGGCAGCCCCGCATGCGGAGCAAATTAGTTCGGTCTTTTCGGCAGTTTCTCGCCGCACGTTCTAGATTGGTTCCCACAGTTCAAGGAACCGGGCGATGTAATCGCCGCCCTCCTTTGCCGCCTCTTCCTCGAGGAATTCGCGAAAGTCCATTTGTTCCGACGCGTATTCCTCTTCGGTAAGTTTGCCGCAAAAGTAAACCGTCCTCAGCCAGACGAGGTATGTGTTCAGCACATCGAGGCGGTTATACTCGACGATCTTCGTGATGTCGCGGTTCAGCCAGAGCTCCCAAACGTGGTCGCCCGCGACGTCGATCTTACCGGGAAAGCCGCAGAGCTTTGCGATGTCGTTAAGACGCGGCGTCATTTTGCCGTTCGAGAAAAGCTTGAGCAGGTCGAGGTGGTCCTCGTTGTCCCAGCGTTTGAAATAATCGTCCGGGTCGAAACCCTTCACAGGACGACGGGCGAAGTTCGGGGCGGTTACCTCATTGACGATGCCGCGTTGTATAAGCACCTGCATATCGGCCTCGGCCGAATTAAAGCCGACAAGCTGCGGGCGTTTTAGCCCGAGAATGTAGAGAAACCGGTTGATGATCGCGGCCTCGTCGACGTCGTCGTCTGCAAACGGAAGATCCGGCAGCGAATTCAACGTGAATTCGATCGCCCGCTCGCCGTCGCGATAGACCGGCTTCCGCGACAGGAACGCGATAGAAACGACGCGCGAATAAAGGTACTTCACAAATGGCCGCGGCTGCTCTTCGTTGGCACCGCAGTGCTTCCAAAGGGCTTCCATCGCCTCAAGTTCCGTTGCGTCTTCGGGAGCGTCGCAAAGCAAACGCCCGGCGCGTGCATCGGGCACCCATTCCAGATCAAAGAAAAGGACAAGCTCGGGGATCTCGTTTCTGAGCATATTTCGGGCAGGACCAATAAACTGACGCGATTATACAGCAAACGGTACTTATTTCACCCTGCTTGCACGGCGTTTGAGAAAATCCATCAAGACGAACTGCGTCAGGTTGTTCGGGTTCGCGAAATAGGCCTTGCCGCGGGTCATCGCCGTCATTTGCTTTACAAAATCGACAAGGTAAGGGTCGCTCGCGAGCATGAAGGTGTTGATCATGATGCCCGACTTCCGGCATGCCTGGACCTCTTTCATCGTCTCGGCCATCACAAACGGGTCATTGCCCATCGAGTTTTTGTAAAGCAGGCGTTTCTCGCCGGCGGCCGCCCGCGAGTGCCGGCGGTCGTTAAAGTAAGCCGCATTCGAAGGGTCGATGAACGCCGCGGTCGGCTTTCCGTCCGTCACCATCACGATCTGCTTCATGTCCTTGCTTTGAGCGGTCAGCAGGCGGCGGGCGAGCTTTAGGCCTTCGGCGGTGTTCGTGTGATAGGGCCCGACCTGTGTCGTCGCAAGTTTTGCCAGCGGCAGTTCCTCGGCGCTGTCGTGGAATAGCACGATCTTAAGGCTGTCGCCGGGATACTGCGTGCGGATGAGATGAGCAAGTGCTAGGGCGACCTTTTTCGCGGGCGTAAAGCGGTCCTCGCCGTAGAGGATCATCGAGTGAGAGCAGTCGAGCATCACGACCGTCGCACAGGACGAACGGTAATCCTGTTGATGGACGTAGAGGTCTTTATATTCCAGGTTCAGCGGCACCTGGAGGCCTTCGCGGGTGATGGCCGAGAGGAGCGTGGCATTTACGTCGAGATTGATGGTGTCGCCAAACTCGTACTGTTTTGAGCTGAGTGCAGCCTCAACACCGGTGTCGAGGCTCTGAGTTTCGTGCCTGCCGATGGAAGAACGGCCGAGACTTCCGAGCAGCTTCTGAAGCGTTTTGTAGCCGAGAAAGTCGAGGCCCTTTTCGGTGACCTCAAAGCGGATGTCGCGCGGCATCGGTTCGCCGACCTCGCCGGGGCCGCCGGTGCCCTGTTCCTGCCGGCGCTCCTGCGGCACCTCTTTGAGTGTGAGGTAGCCTTCCTCAACGAGGCGTTCGATCAGTTTGTTGATCAGCTCTTCGAGCAGCGAGCCCTTGAACTTGCCGCCGTTATCCGCAAGCATCTGTTCGACTTCGCGTTCGGAGAGAATTTCCTTTTCGAGCAAAGCCTGCAGCAACGCACGCCGCAGGCCGTCGAGCGAATCGTCGAATTCGCTCCGCTCACGAGTCCACCAATAGTCCTCGTGAAAGCCGGAATCGAGCATCTGATCGGACAGCGCATCCATCAGGCTGCCGAGGTTGACGCCGATAACATCGAACCCCGTGAACTTGGAATAGCGAATAAATTTCATTGCCTAAGCCGAAATGTAGCATATTCCGCGCTGCCGCCAAAGAAAATTCGGGGAGCATACCAAAGCGTTTAACTTCGGCTCAAATAGTTATCTCGTAGCTTCGAATGCATGTAACCGAGAATTTATAACCCCATTGTTTGCAACAACTTGTCATTTTGGCACACGCGTTGCACTAACCACTTCCGGCGGGCCTCACTCCCGCGACTTAAATGAAGAGGGGAAGTAAAGAAATGAAGAAGTATTTAGCAGCATTCGTAATGATGGCAATGATGGCGGTCATGGTTCCGCTGATGGCGACCGAAGCTAGTGCACAGACATACCGCACGCGTACCAGCGAGCGTTATTACGAGCAGGACGATCGGAACATTTATGACAAGCACCGCAATATTATCAATATCGGTATCGGTGCCGGTGCCGGTGCGATCATCGGTGGATTGCTTGGCGGTAAGAAAGGCGCGGCCTGGGGCGCACTCGCCGGTGGCGGTGCAGGAGCAGCCTACACCTACAAGATCAATCCGAAGACCAAAAGATACGAACGCGTTTACTACAGGTAATAGCGTAAGTTGATTCGAACCGGGGAGGGGGAATGGCCGCAGCAGATCGAAAGATCGTCTGCGGCCATTTTCATATTCCATGTTGTCTTACGATACGGAAACCGGCTATTCGCACTTCATCAAAATGCCGGTATAGCCGAGGCTGTCGACCTTGCTGGCCGAATATCGTCCGCCGCCCGCATAGTCTTGTTTTACTATCCATTCTCTGCCTTGGCACATTGGGCGGTTCGGCACTTTGACCAAGGCCCAACCGCGTTTGGTCCGGGATGTCGGGATACCGATATTGTTGGTAAATACTCTCCAATCAGCATACTGCGAACCGATCTTCAAGATCTGAATGCCGGGTATCGACTTCTGGTACTGAGCACGGACCCATTGTTCAATGGCAGCATCGCGATTGGGCGGGGGCGTAAATGAACGAGTCGCTCCGGCCGCTTCGCGCCGTTTTCTCAGTTCCATCGCACGCGCGATATATGTGTCGAGATAGTCGTCCGGGATGGTGGCGTTCGAGGCAGCGAATGCGGGTTGAAGCTTCGTAAACATCTCCGCTTTCCACTTGTCTGTGTCCCAGAACATCAACTGTGAGATCATTGAGATGCGGTCCTCGCTATCACGTTCGACGATGTCGAGTTCCTTCGAGATCTGATCAGTAATGTTTCTCGCCTGACGGTTTACTGATGCGAGCCTTCCTTTCTGCGCGTATTCATACCGCCGGGCGGCGATCGTGCACCATGTGGCCGGCAGGTTGTTGAGATCTCCCCAACTGATACGGCTCGGGTCGTCGGTCATGCCGGCATATTTGGATCTGCATGCCGCATCCATCTCGCCTAATTCGAGCATCGTTTTATCCCAATCCGCCTTAGCGGTGGGAGGCCCGTAACTCGTGTTGCCCACATGGAGCTTTGGATCGTGCATCTGCATCAGGCTATAGACCGAGGTACGGTATTTACCGAACTCGTTCACGAATTCACGCCGCATAGCTTCCTGGCCGGCAGAGGACCGATTCGGTCCGGAGGTTCCCTGCCGGGCGTCGGGTGCGGGCGTCGATGCCGGACGAGGCGTTCCGATCCTTGGGATCTTGATCGGAAATTGCCCAAAAGCGGGAAAACTGGAGGCCATAACGCCCCCGATCACGATAATGATTCCGGAGAATAGAGTGATACTTCTTGAATTCATCAATGAAACTGCTCCTTATTCTTGGTGGTATGAGGACTAGATGCCGACGTGCCGATCCAGCAGATCTCGCAAGGGTGGACGGCGAAGGGAGAGTTTCTAATGAACGGCACGTGCTAATTCAACGGCTGAAGTTGCCGCTATACGATTACTGTTTTAAATTAATTCTATCCCTTTCGTCCTTTGGAACTTGTTAGGAAATTGTTAGGTGCCCGCAAATGTCTGAAATGAAAGGTGTTTTTTTCGAGTTTGAAGGATTTCGGCTAGAACCGGGAACCAGATCGCTCTTGCTCGACGGCACACCGATACGCTTGACCCCTAAAGCATTCGACCTACTGGCCTTGCTCGTCCGGCGTGCTCCGGAGGTCGTTTCACGGCAAGAGATCCTGGCAGCTATTTGGCCCGACACCTTTGTAGAAGAAGGCAATATCAATTACACGATCTCGCACCTGCGCAAAGCCCTAGGCGATCGCGAATTGATCCGCACGGTTCCAAAGGCCGGCTATCGATTCGTTGGCATCGTCAAAGCGGTACCGGCTGTTATTGAGCAGCAGACGGTAACTGAATCGGACACGGACGCTGTGATCCCGCGATCTGCGGGCAGACGGCGTTACCAACGAGCCGCTGTGTGGCTCGCAATAGCGGTTATCTGCGTGTTCCTGGTTACCGGCTATAGGTCTTTTAACACCAACAGAGATCCTGAGATCGACACGCAAAACATCCGCAGCATTGCAGTGCTGCCGTTCCTTGTGCAGCCTGATACACGCGTCGATGCCGAAGAACTCTCGATGGCTGCAGCTGCGATAGGAGAACGCATCGGACTTGCAAGAGGCTTAAGCGTTCGGCCGGCTGAGGCGGTTGCGAGATCCGGGGCATTTACGGATCCGGTAGCTGCTGGATCAGCCATCGGCGTCGATACCGTAGTTACCGGCTCTTTAGCGAGCACGGTAAACGGGCCGGTTCTTGAGATTCGACTGACGGACGTCAAGAGCTCCGCTGAGATCTGGAAGGAAACGGTCGCTGCTCCTGATCTTTCCCTGGCCGGCCTCCATGGAGATATCGCTAGCCGAATAGTTACAGCACTGTTCTCACGGCTCGACGATGCCGACCTGCGGCGGATAAAGAACAGCCATACCAGAAATGCAGAAGCGTACAGGCATTACGCTGCAGGACGTGCGATCTTTAAACGATCGACTTCCGGCTCGTTCGAACAAATACTCGACCACTATAACCGCGCGGTTACGCTCGACCCGGCATTTGCGCTTGCGTATGCCGGCCTGGCCGACCTTTTCTTTCGCCGAGGAAGCGGCGCCGATGGCACGGAGGCCGACGAACTCTATCGGCGCGCCGAAAGCTACGCTCGAAAGGCCATCGATCTCGACCCCGAGCTTTCCCACGCTCACACTGCGATCGGCCGGGGACATAGAGCTCTCCGGAAGGATTTCGATGCAGCTGAGGCCAGCTTTAGGCGGGCGATCGAATTCGATCCGAACAATGTTCAGGCGTACGGCTTTCTTGGGCAGATCCTTATCCTAAAGGGAGACCACGCCGGAGCACTGAAGATCGCCGATCGCGTAGAGCACATCGACCCAAATGCTCATCCGGTAATATTCCTGAGGTATCGAGCGTTCGAAGCTGCGAATGAAAACGCCAAAGGACTCGCGTTTGCGGAGCGTGCTTTCTCGATCGACCCCCAGATCCATTACGCGCGTATCTCTTATGTAAAATTTCTCTACTATTCGGGAAACTACGAAAGGGCGGTCGAGGTTGCGAACGAAGGGCTAACAGAGAGCAAGGGCTTCGCGTTCGTCTGGCATCAGATGCTGGCTCGGGCGAAATTTCGCCTCAACGATCGCGCCGGAGCGATGCAGCATATTGATGCGATGACCAAAGGTGCCGAAAGCTCCACTAAGTATCTCTACCACCTTGCGGCTATCGATGCTGAAAACGGTTCCCGGGAGAAGGCCTTGGCCGCACTTGAAAAGTGCCTTGAAGAAAACGAAGAGTGGATGGTTTGGATGAACTCCGAGCCGGCATTCGACAGCATCCGAGTCGATCCGCGCTTTAGCTCGATGCTCGGCCGAATGAATTTAAGAACTAATTAAATTCGAAATTACGTGACTGGAAGTTAAACCGCGATCGGCAAGTCCCGATCACGGTTTTATTTTTTTCCCGCGACTGCCTCGTAGGCGACGTAGAGATTCGAGAGGCGTTCGGCAGACGACGGGTCGCTCCTCGAAAGCAGCGTAATGATCTCATCACGTTCTGTCATGACCGTTCCGAGGCCGGCTCGCTCCTGCGGATTCAATACGCCTGCGTCGCCCTTATCGATCTCGCTTCGCACTTCGGTGAAAAAACTGCTAGTGCTCTGACGAGCGATCTCGTATTCGCCTCGTCTCGCGTAAATGGTTGCCGAAGACAGAGTGTTTGAGATACGGCTCCGGCGAAGCTCGATCTCCTTCGTCTGCAGGTCACCCGACAGCTGGCGATTAGATAACCACATCGGGACGAATCCGAGCAGGAACGCCAACAGCACAACTCCGGCTCCGATAAGCCATTTCCGCAGGCCGTTCGACCGAGATGTACTTTCCGTTTTGCGAATTTCTTCTTGGGACATAAGTTAGCTCCGATTCTATCACCTGGATTCCCGTAGCATCGTACACCGCTCCGCCTTCTGCTAGTTATAGCCCTCAAGATCGGTGAGATCTTCGTATATCATTCCTCGCCGGTCGCGCTTTGCTTTGGTAACGGCTTCGTATCCTCCGTCCTCGTTGCGCGAGATCTTGTTCTGGGCATAGAGCCCTTCAAGAACGAACTCGCAGGCCGAGACAAGTTTTGCTTTGTCGTCGCGGCGGAGGTCGAGCGGAACGAGAGTGGAATCTATCAGGTCCGGCACAGAGTCGAGCAGTATCACGCACTCGTCGGCAGAGGCCGTGTCCGAAAGCAGGAGTTTGTTTCCCGAATTGAACCATTCGACCGCGCGTTCGAAATCGATGCCGAGAAAGAATCCTTCGAAGATCACGCCGCAGGCACGTTTGATAAGGTCGCGTGCGAGCTTTGCCGCACCGATCTGTTCGCCTTCGTACTCGAGTTCGATCTTGCCCGTCATTGCCGGCAGTGCGGCGTATATATCTGAAATGCGCGGAACGACGTCAGTCTCACCTGTTAGTAGCGAGCGCCGTTCGGCATTTGAAATAGCGGATTCCAGCACCGTTATCGAAAACCGCTGCGAAACACCCGACCGCTTATCGATCCTCTGGTCATCGCGGGCCTCGAAAGCGATCTGCTCGACGGTCTCGGCTATGAAATCCGGCACCGATACGACCGCCTCGCCCCGATCGGTCCACGCCTCTTGCCGTGTGATCTCCGAACTCATTTCCACATTTGCCGGATAATGCGTCATGATCTCGGCTCCGATGCGGTCCTTGAGCGGCGTGATGATCTTTCCGCGGGCCGTGTAATCCTCAGGGTTAGCAGAGAAAACAAGCATCACATCGAGCGGCAGCCGCACCGGATAGCCCTTGATCTGCACGTCCCCTTCCTGCATGATATTGAACAACCCGACCTGTATCTTCCCGGCTAGGTCCGGCAGTTCGTTGATCGCAAAGATGCCGCGATTTGCCCTCGGCAGGAGGCCGAAATGTATCGTCAATTCGTCCGAAAGCAGGTGCCCGCCCTTTGCCGCCTTGATCGGGTCAACGTCGCCGATAATGTCCGCGATCGTCACGTCCGGAGTCGCAAGCTTTTCGACGAA
>JAUCQE010000391.1 GCA_030372865.1 Pyrinomonadaceae bacterium | reverse complement strand
GGCTGACTATACTTATTCGAGCTTTCGGTGCTGGAGCAGGAAGCCGATTGATAAAGAACCGCTTAGTGTGGATCTGGAGAAGCTCGAGTGGCGAGAACGATAAGGGAGGCATAGCCTCCTGATTGTTTTGCCGGTACGGTAAGGCAGAGCCTTACCGCTCATCATGCGGGCAGAGCCCGAAGAAGAAGATTAGAAGACGGCCGGCAAAGCCCTTCCGCTCATCATGCGGGCAGAGCCCGAAGAGATTCGATTGTTGCAAGGTACTACTTAGCCTTACCGCTCGTCATGCGGGAAGAGTCCGAAGAGATGCGATTCGGGCCCGCGATGAAATTTTCTTGCTAAGTGTTAGTATTTTCCGATGCGGTCCGTGTTGTTGATTCTATTGTCTTTGCTCTCTTTATCCTGCGGCGGGGCGGCGGTTAGGCAGCCGGTTGCGTCGGACGCGCCGCGGGTGATGCTGTGGGCCTGGGAGCGGCCCGAGGACCTGAGGTTTATAGAAACGAGCACGACCGGCGTCGCATATCTCGCCCAGACGCTGCTGCTGGATGGAGATGAGGTTAAGCTCGTCCCGCGGCGACAGTCGATGGAGTTGGCGGATGGCACCTATCTGATCGCCGTGACGCGGATAGAGTCGGTGCGATCGCAGGACAAGAAACCGGGCTATTCGGACGAGAAGAAGGCTGAGGCCGCGGAGCTTATTCTGAAAACGCTTGAGCGGCCGGGCGTCCGCGGCGTGCAGATCGATTTCGACGCGGCGGTTTCGGAGAGGGACTTTTACCGAAGGCTCGTTGACGCGGTCCGCGCGAAGATCCCCGAGGGCAAATCGCTGACGATGACCGCCCTCGCCTCGTGGTGCGTCGGCGAGACGTGGCTCAACACGATGGACGTTGACGAGGCGGTGCCGATGGCATTCGAAATGGGTGCCGACACCGAACGGGTGAGATCGTACATCCGCAGCGGCCAGGATTGGACCGTGCCGCTATGCCGTGCAAGCTACGGTCTCTCAGTTGACGAACCAGGTATCGAAGGCATCAAACCCGGCCGCCGCGTCTATTGGTTCAGCGACAAAAGCTGGCGGCCCGGGATGATAAGATAGCCCTAGCTAACAAACAACCGATATTCCCAATGCTAGAATTTCCCCCATACGGCCCAATAAGCTTCTTCTTCGCGTTAGCGTCGCTGTTGGTTGGCACATTTGCAGGCGTCCAAACATTCTTTCATTGGCGCTCGTTGCTGCGACAGCGAAGGACCGAAACAGATCTCACGCCCGATAAACGAACGAAACCGACGATTCAGAATATTCTGGCAATATTTGCTTCGCCTTTGTTTGTATTCGTCGGCTTGTTTATCCTGATCTCCCAACCGCTTGCCATTAGATCGTTTCGCCAAATACAGTTGAGCGACGTCTCAGGAGCAGCCGTTTATGTCGCGGCAAATGAAGAGGGTCAGCGCACCGGCGAGCCGCGACGGATCACGGACACGGAAAGCCTGCGAGCGGGCCTCGCGTTGCTGTCACGGTGTACGACCGAGGTAGATCTCAACAAGGAAAGCTATACAAACGGGTACGTTATCATTCTGGAATCGGGCAAATGGCAAACCGGCGATTACAAGATCGGTGTATTCCGCAGCACAACACGAAACAAATCAAAAACCGGCGTGGTCCCGTATACTTCAGTCGACCGCACCGGTTATTTATGCCCATCATTTCAACAATGGGTAACTGAAAACGTAGATCCGTTGTTCGCGGAAGCACCCTCAACGTCCGCCGATTGAACTAACTCTCGAACTGATTCCGAAGGCTCTCGGTGTAAGGCGCGCGTGCGACGCCTTTTTCGGTGATGATGGCGGTCACGAGTTCGTTCGGGGTTACGTCGAAGGCGTAGTTGCTGACGTCGATTCCCTCGGGGGCAAGCTGTATGTCCTTGACGTGCGTGACCTCGCGGGTGTCGCGTTCTTCGATCGGGATCTCGTCGCCGGTCGGGCAGTTGAGATCGACGGTCGATAGCGGCGCGGCAACGTAGAACGGGATGCCGTGCTGTTTTGCCATCACGGCGACCATGTATGTGCCGATCTTGTTCGCGACGTCGCCGTTCGCGGCAATCCGGTCGCTGCCGACGACGACCGCCTGCACGCGGCCTTTCTTCATTATGTGGCCCGACATGTTGTCGGTGATGAGCGTTACAGGGATCTCGTCCTTGTGAAGTTCCCACGCCGTGAGCCGTGCTCCCTGCAAGTAGGGCCGGGTCTCATCTGCGATCACGGCAATGTGCTTGCCCTGATCGACGGCACCGCGGATAACGCCGAGTGCCGTGCCCCATACGCCGCCGGTCGCGAGGGCTCCGGCGTTGCAGTGCGTTAGCACAGTGTCGTTGTTGTTCAAAAGCTCGCCGCCGAACTGTGCGATCAGGCGTTGTGCCTCAATGTCTTCGTCGTGGATCGCCTTGGCGTCATCGACAAGGACCTGCTTGATCTCGCTGACCGACTTCCCTTCTTCTTTCGCTTTCGCAAAGGTCTTTTTCATGCGGTCGATGGCCCAGAAGAGGTTGACCGCGGTCGGCCGTGTGGCACCGATGACGTCGGAGATGTAATCGATCTCGTCGGCCAGGTCGTCGATGTTCGTGCCGACGAACTGCTTCGCTCCGAGGGCGACGCCGTATGCAGCCGAAACGCCGATCGCCGGCGCGCCGCGGACGACCATGTCCTTGATGCCGGCAGCGACATCGTTATACGTGCGGAGCGTTAGCCATTTCTCTTCCGTGGGCAGCAGACGCTGGTCGAGCATCAGAACGCCCTCATCGGACCATTTAACAGGGATGATATCCAGGTTCATATAGTGAATCGTAAATCGCGGATCGTGAATAATTTAAGAAAGGGAGATTTTAGCGTATCAGGGAATTTGTTGAAACAAACGGCAGCGTTTTTCGCGTTTATAGCTGAGGACGGAGGAACGATCGGATGACGATAGAGAATTTTTTGGACGGGATACACGCTTCGGTCATTCACCGCCGGTGGCTCCAGATGTTCACGGCATTTACGCGCGTACTGCTCGCGGTCGGGTTCATTCCGCCGAGCATCCCAAAGATACTGCACAAGCCGTTCACCGTTCTTCCGACGTCCCACCCCGTCGGCCATTATTTCGACGCACTTTACCGGACTGGCTTTTATTACGAATTCATCGGCTGGGGCCAGTTGATCGCGGCCGTTCTGCTGCTGATCCCGCGAACCTCGCATATCGGGGCGTTGATGTTCCTGCCGATCATCGTCAACATTTCGGTGCTGACGCTTTCGGTCGGGTTCAAGGGCACATGGCTGATCACGCTGCTGATGGCGTTCGCAGCGACGTACCTGACGGCGTGGGAATACGACCGTCTGAAGCCGATAGTTTTCTGGACCCGCAAGGAAAAGCCGGCGCGTTCGAGGATGCAGTGGATAACTATACCCGGATTTTTCGCGGCGGGCAGCGTCGGAATGGGCGTGATCTGGTGGTTGATCGGGCTCGGGAATTTTCCCGACTATTTGAAGATAACAGGCCTATTGGTCGCGATGGGCTTCGTGTTTGGGCTGGTCGTGACGCTGCATTACCGGATGATGCCGGTCGGGACGCTTTCGAAGCCTGGCGAGTGACCTTAGAATCGTCGCATGACGGCTGAATTTCTGAACGGGCGGATCTTGGTCAGATCCGGCGACCTTACTGCCGAAGACATCGACGCGATCGTGAACGCCGCGAACTGGACGCTGTTGGGCGGAGGCGGCGTTGACGGCGCGATACATGCGGCCGGCGGTTCGGAGATATATGACGCGTGCAAAGAGATACGTGAGACGACGCTGCCGGACGGGCTTCCGACCGGACAGGCTGTCATTACTACAGGCGGCAGGCTTCCGGCGAAATATGTGATACATACCGTCGGGCCGATTTTTGGAAGAAACGACGGGCGCGACGCTGAACTCCTTGCGGACTGCTATATAAACTCGATCGCCCTCGCAGCGGAGCATTCCCTCCGCACTATTGCCTTTCCATCCATCTCGACCGGCGCATACGGATACCCGAAACATTTAGCCGCCGGCGTCGCATCGACCGCGATCGCGAGTGCTCTCGAAAAACATGGTGCGATCGAAGAGGTGCGGCTAGTCTTGTTTTCCGAAGGCGACGCGAAGATATTTATAAAACACGCCGAGTTCTAAAGCCAAAGTGCCAATTTGCCTGTGTCGTCCAAATTCCGCAAAATAGACGCTGGCCTTGATGAAATACAGACTCCTAAATATTGGACGCCAGGTCGGTACGATACTGCTTGTAATCTGGACGGTCGTGTCTTTGGTGACGCTGCTGATCGAGCTTGT
>JAUCQE010000390.1 GCA_030372865.1 Pyrinomonadaceae bacterium | reverse complement strand
ACGATCACTCCGTATGTTAATTACCTTTTCATCGGCATTAATATCCTGGTGTTCGTACTGCTTCAGGGTCTCGGCAGCAACGATGCGTTCTCGTACGCGTTTTCGCTCGTGCCTAAGGAAATAACTAAGGGCGTCGACATCACGGGCGTGCAGGTCGTTCGGGACGCCTTGGGAAACACCGGCGAAGTGCCGCATTACGCGACGCCGCTGCCGGTCTATTTCAACTTCTTAAGCTCGGTGTTCATGCACGGCAGCATCGGGCATATCTTCGGGAACATGCTGTTCCTTTTCATCTTTGGCGACAACCTTGAGAATCTGCTCGGGCACATCCGCTTCGCCGCGTTTTACCTTGTCTGCGGATTTGCCGCGGCCTTTGTACAGATCTTTATGGATTCGGATTCCGTGATCCCGATGCTCGGTGCTTCGGGTGCGATCTCGGGCGTAATGGGCGGCTATCTGGTACTTTTCCCGCAGCGGCAGGTGCGGGCGATCATCTTCAATTTCCTGACGACGGTGCCGGCGTTCATCGCACTCGGGCTTTGGATCGGCTACCAGCTGTTGCTCGGGTTTATGACCGACCCCGGGACCGGCGGCGTTGCCTATGCGGCACACATCGGCGGTTTCGTCGCGGGCGTCGCGCTGATCAAAGTCTTCGCAATAGGACGCCGCATTTAACGCTGAATGGAAATGGACTGCCGGATCTGCGGTAACAAATCGGACAACCGCGTGCACCGCGCACGCGAGATGATGTTCGGCACACGCGAGGAGTTTGACTACATCGAATGCTCGCGTTGCGGGACGGTGCAGATCGCCGAGGTCCCGGACCTCGCCCCACATTACCCTGCTAATTATTTATCATTCGGATCGCAGCCCATTCCGGCATCGCGATCCGCAATTCATCGATTCGCCGCGCGTGCGGCCGGACGTTATTTTACCGGCGGCCGAGACCCGGTCGGAAAACTCGTAGCTGAAAAGAAGCCTGGGTTTACCGAGCATTTCGCGCCTTCCGTTCGGGAGATTCCCGACCTTGGTCTTGATTCGCGGATACTCGACTTCGGCTGCGGTAATGGACACCTTTTACAGACGCTGCATTATTTCGGTTTCAGGAACCTGACCGGTGCCGACGCCTTTATCGCGGGTGATATTGAGTATCCGACAGGCGTTCGCATCTTGAAGCGCGCTCTTGCGGCGCTCGAACCGGCGTACGACGTGATAATGCTCCACCATTCATTCGAGCACTTGCCCGAACCGCAGGCGGCTCTGCACGAGATCAAACGGCTGTTGGCGCCAGATGGCTGCTGCCTTGTTCGGGTTCCGATAGTGAACGATGCATGGGAAAGGTACGGAACGAATTGGGTGCAGATGGACGCGCCGCGGCATTTGTTTTTGTTCACCGAGCGTGCCCTGAAAGCGTTGGCTGAAGAGGCCGGGTTCAGGGTGGAGAAGGTCAGCTACGATTCGACCGATTTCCAATTCTGGGGCAGCGAGCAGTACGTCCGCGACATACCGCTCGTTCCCGAAGGCGGACCGGGCGACATCCGCCCAGCCAATATTTTCGCACCCGAACAGCTTGCCGAATGGAGTCGCGAAGCGACCCGTTTGAATGCCGAAGGCCGCGGCGATGCTGCGTGTTTCTACTTGCGGCACGCGTGACCTGCTACTTACCTAGTAGCCGCACCAAAAACTCCCGGTCGTCAAATTCCGCCTGCCTTCCCTGACGGACGATCACCATGTCCAGCGACGGAATTATGTAGAGGCGCTGGTTCCCGGCACCTGCCGCCATGTATGTGTCTGCGGGAATCACGGGGCCGATGCCGCGTTCGCTCATCCGCGTCGTGCCCGCCTCGCGGCCGGTCAGCCGCCGAAGCCTGCCGCCGTCTTCTGCGACGGACGCCTCGCCGTCATACGCACGGTTAAGCCAGAACGTTAAGCCGTAATTCGGGTTCGCCTTTGACCCAACGACGAGTTCATCGAGCAGCTTTTTCCGTATGATCTGCTTCCCGTCCCACTTGCCGCCGTCCTTCAGAAAACGGCCGAACTTTACCCACTCGCGTGCGGTAAGAAACGCCCCCGAAGGCAGGTTCGGCTGGCCTTCCTGCATTGTCCAGCGGGCGGCCTTGAGCCCGATCGGGCTTAGAATACGCCGTTC
>JAUCQE010000389.1 GCA_030372865.1 Pyrinomonadaceae bacterium | reverse complement strand
CTGCGGCGGGCCGGCTTCAGTGCGGGAATCGTTGAAAACTAATGACGAACCAAAATATACGGCTGCGGCAACGATGAGCGCCGCTAATGAGAAGCGTAAGGTCCTATGCACGAAATCCTCCAGAGGTTAAAACGGTTACACGAAAAATTGCCTAGCAGGAATGAGTCCTACAGCATACAGCAAATGGCGAAGGCGTTGCAAATTATTGACTTTCGCGTTCAAACGATGCGGCCGCAGGAATCAGGCCGATCACTAACCAGATGTGCCTTGCGTCCTCGAACGACCCGGTAAGGCCCTGATAAACAAAAGCTGAGAGGAACGCGGTCGTCAACCAGAATGCGGCGGAGGGCAAAAGGCTGACACCCCTTAAGCCGCTAAGGCCGGCCTTCGCGGCCGACCAAATAAGTGGCCCAAGTCCGGCGAGCCCAACGAAGCCCGCCTGAGACGCGATACTGAGAAAAACATTATGTGCGTCCGTCAGCCTGCTCATTGTGCCGTCGGTATTTTGAAAGATGACGCTTGCCGATGGCAGCCCAATGCCGGAACCGGTGATCGGGTCCTGCAAAAACTTCTGCCACGCCTCGATCCAGACCAAGAGCCGCGGCGATGGCTGTAAATCATTGTTGAATAACGAGATAGTCCATGCTGCGGTCGGCTGCGACTGCAACGCGAACGGGGAGATCAGCAGGAACACCAGCGCTCCGACAGATCCAAGAAAGATTGCAGCACGTCCGAAATGCGGCGACCAATCTTTAAGCAACAGGGCAGATAGTATTCCGCCAACTAAAAAGATCGCCCCGAGCCCGATCGAGACGGTGAAGACCGAACATACGACGATAGTTCCGACCACGCCGATAAACCAACCTCGCCCCAAACCGTATCGATACCGAGCGACAACTGCAAACACGAAGGCAACCGACAGGTAATTCAAAAACATGCTCGCCGAAACGAACGTCGAACTAAGCCGGGGAAAATTGCCGACCGGCACCATCCCGTAATGGTGTGTGAAGTAACGTACGAAGCCGGTGTCAGGCACAACGTAAAATGACCCGAGCGTCGTGAGTCCGATAATGATCGATATTGTCGCGCCGCCGAGAAATGCATAGGTCGCCTGCCGCAAGCGCTGTTCGGAGTCCACCAAATGATAAGTCACGGACGCGATCGCCGCCAGATAACAAACAGCTGCGAGCTTACCGAAACTCCTCGCGGGATCTTCAGAAAAAGTGGCTGACACACCTAGTGTGGCAACGTAAAGAATTACACCTATAAGAACAGCGTGAGACCGAAGCTTCATCGATCCTGTCAAAAACCCAAACACAACCAGAGCTAGAACCGGCAGAAAGATAATGTCCGAAACCGCGGCCCGCTGCCCGTAGACTGCGACGATCGGCTTCATCGTACAAAGAGAGACGACGAAGAGCAGAAATGCGTACCAGGCTGCTTTCTGCACTATCGTCGTCATGCTTTGTCTAGATTGTTCGGCTTAGAGCGTCTTTGTCACCTTCGCCAGCGACCGCGGGGCGTCCGGGTCTATCCCTTTCGCTGCGGAAAGATGTGCGGCGAAAAGCTGTGCCGGGACGATGAACGGGATCGGCGTCAAAAATTCATCCATTTCGCCCGGGACCAACAGCGAGCGGGACGACTGCTTCGCGATCTCGGCGTCATTCGTAATCGCCAGCGAATCCGCGTGCAACTCGCTGAGCCTCCCGAGAAGTTCAAGGTTGCTCTGCCGCGTCACGCCGGTCGGGCCGAACATGATGACAGGGAAGCGGCGTTCGACGATCGCCAACGGGCCGTGAAAAAAATCGGCCGACGAAAACCGTTCGGCAACCACGTAACACGTCTCCATCAGCTTCAAAGCCAGTTCGTACGAGTTCCCGTAGTTCATCCCGCGGCCGACGACCACGCACTGGTCCATGAACGCATAGCGTTCGACGTGAGCCTTCACTTCGTCTTCGAGCCCGAGTGCACCTCGCGCGAGTTCCGGGATCCGGTGGAAATCCAGCCGCATATCGCCGATCGCCGAGGCAAGCATATAGAAATAAAGCATTTGCCCCGTATAGGTCTTTGTCGCAGCGACCGATTTCTCACGCCCGGCGTGGATCACGAGCGCTTCATGGGCGATCTTCGCCATCGTTGACTCGGGCTCGTTCGTTATCGCCAGCGTAAACGCACCGGCCTCTTTGGCCCGGTCGAGCACAAGATTAATGTCCGTGCCCTCTCCCGATTGCGAAACGCCGATCACCAACGCCCGCTTAAGCCGAAGCTTCGCTCCGTAAAGCGTAAAAACCGACGGCGCCGAGAGCGAGACGGGAATGCCCGTCGTCACTTCCAATAGGTAACGCCCGAACAGCGAGGCGTTGTCCGAGCTTCCTCTCGCGACGAGCACGATAAGATCGATGTCGCTTTGGCGAATGAAATCGCCGATGCGGGTAACTTTTTCACGTTCGGCCACGATAGTCCGTTCAAGGGCATCGGGCTGTTCGTGGATCTCCTGGAGCATTAAAGACATATTTTGGATCGTTGTTGAATGAAGATTCAGGCAGTACCTTCGATGGCCTCGGCCTCAGGAGCGGCAGGTGTTTCGGGCTCGTGCTTCAATTCGGCTATGACCGAATTTATCGCCCCGCCGACCAGCACCGCCATCGCTGTCAGGTACAGCCAGAGCATCAAGATTATCACGGCACCGAGCGAACCGTAAGCGCGGTTGTAAGTATTGAAATATTGCAGGTAAAGGCGGAAGCCGCCGCTCAGTATGATCCACAGTAGGATGCCGACAAGCGACCCCGGCGTGATCCATTTCCACCGGAACGGCCTGAAATTCGGCAGCAGATTAAATATCAGCTCAAAGATGAAAAGCATCAACAGAACGATAGCCACCCACTGCAGCGAAACGAGCACCCACGGCGAGTGGACCTCGAAACCGAAATAGCCGAGCAGCAGCTGGAACATCTGCCAGCCGTAAAATACGGTCCCGAGCCCCGCGGCCGAAAGTATGATCGCAACCATCGTCAGGCCCAATGACTCGAGCTTTCGGCGCCACCAGGGCCGTGTTTCCGGCAGCTCGTAAACCATATTGAGTGCGTTTCGCATACTGTCGACGCCGATCGACGCGGACCAAAGCGTGATCGCCATGCCGAGCGTGAGTTTTCCGGGCGAGCTGCTTTCCACGATCTCTTCGACCGTCGTCCGCACAAGGCGGTATGCACTCGGCGGCATGACCTGGAACAGATATGAGAACAACTCGCTGCGTAGCTCGACCGTCGATTCGAGCACGAGGCCGAACACGCTGATCAGGAAGAAAAGGAGAGGGAAGAGGGCAAACGAAAAATAAAATGCGACCTGCGCGCCGCGGTCCAGAACGTCGGTCTCAAAGACCTTCTTGAACAACTTCACGAAAAACTTCTTCCATTTGAACTTCGTGTTCTTCATGAGCTCCGTGAGAGGGCCTCGAAACTATCTCAAGTGGTGCTGGAAACTACTTTAAGTTATGTAATGACGCGGAACCCTTGAGCTAATGCCGCAGGTTATCTCGTAGGAGATCGTGCCAACGACAGCCGAAAGGTCCTCGACTCGTATTCGAGCATCGCCTGAACTTCCGATCAGCGACACCTCATCTCCGACTTTAACTTCCGGCAGGGAAGTCACGTCCAGCGTGATCCAATCCATCGAGATCCGGCCGACGACTGGGACCAGAACTCCGTTCACTATAGCTGTTGCCTTGTTCGAAAGTGCCCGCCTGTAACCGTCATTATAGCCTATCGGCACCGTCGCGATCGTCGCGTCTCCGCTGGCCGTGAATGTTCTGCCGTAGCCTACGCTCTCGCCTTTGGCGATGGTCTTAACTTGGGCGATCCGCGAGTGAAGGCTCATCACCGGCCGAAGCTCGGGCTTTGCAACCTCGGTCGGGAGTACATCGCCGCCGAGTCCGTAAAGCACTCCGCCGAGCCGGACCATGTTGCCGAGCGAAGCAGGGTGTGCGACCGCACCCGGAGAATTCGCCATGTCGATATGTGTCAGTGCGAAACCACGTTCACGGAAATACTCGGCCGCCGCTTTCAACTGCTCGATCTGGCTGTTCGTAAAATCGTTCTGTTCAAGGTCGTCGGCAACCGCAAAATGGGTCATAACCCCGTCCAGTTTTAGGTTGGCGCAGGCCTTTAGTCTGTCCGTCGTGGTACTAAGTTCATCCGGCCGAATGCCGACGCGGCCCATTCCGGTGTCGACCTTCACGTGAACATCAATAGTTCGTCCCGCTACCGCCGCCGCGCGATTCAACGTTTCAGCAAGGTCCGCCCGGAAGATCACGGGCGTAAGATCGTGGCTGATGACCGCCGCTTCCTGACCTGGCCAGAAACCGCCAAGGCAGAGAATCGGTGCCTTGATTCCCGCCGCCCTCAGCTCGATCCCTTCTTCTACAAGTGCGACAGCAAGCCAATCGATGCCTTCCGATTCAAGCCTGCGGGAACATTCGACTGCCCCGTGGCCGTAGGCATTTGCCTTGACGACGCCCATGTACCGGACGTCGCTGCCGACAAATTCGCGGACCGACCTGAAATTAAAGCCGAGTGCACCGAGATCGATCTCGGCAATGGTCGGTCTCGTTGCAAAAGTGGCGTCGGTCATTCAGGTAACACACTAAGGAAATACTGCAAACTATTGATAAAACTTTAGATACGGCCGCGATTACAGTTATTTATTAAGATTCAGGCCGCGACCCTTAATGTGATTTATAGAGGGATATTTCCGTGCTTTCTGGGCGGATTTGTGTCGCGCTTGTTCTGCAATAGCGACAGCGCTCGGATCAGCTTCGGCCTTGTGAACGCCGGCTCGATGACCTCGTCGATAAAACCGCGTTCCGCCGCCACGTAAGGGTTCGCGAACTTATCCGAAAACTCCTGCGCCTTTGCCGCACGAGCCTGTTCCGCATCGTTCGCTGCCTGAAGTTCCTTCCGGTACAGGATCCCGACCGCACCCTCGGCTCCCATCACCGCGATCTCAGCGGTCGGGTACGCGAAATTGATGTCAGTGCGAATATGTTTCGAGGCCATAACGCAGTACGCTCCGCCATATGCTTT
>JAUCQE010000388.1 GCA_030372865.1 Pyrinomonadaceae bacterium | reverse complement strand
GTTCTGCCACGATGGGAGCATTTCTTTCACTTTGGCAAACTTCACGACGAGAGTCTAGCAAACTTTTTCGCGCTTCGAATCGTTCATGTATTCAGGATGACCGACGGCCGCCCGCTGTCTACAAATTTTGTCATCGCCGAAATGACAAATTCCGTCAACGAAGCCGTTTTTTGTGCCCAATTGGTTTCAGGCTTACACGTCCGCAGTTCGAAAAGGCAGGAACTCTATCAAAATGAAGGAATTCTGCCAAAATGCACGAGATCTCGATATTGCTCGGTATTTATTGATTTAAAAGAGGTGAGCCCGGCCTTTTCGGCCGGGCTCATATAGGAAGGACAACTGAAGGAACGCTCGGAAGGGTTTCAAGCACAGTGGCAAACCGCGCTCGGAGAAGTGTTGGCGGCGGGGTCTTGATCAACCTCATCAAGCTAGCCACTGCTCCTTTATGCATTCACCGTGCCACAACCCGAAATGCGTTCCTAGAGTCTCAAATATCAATTCAAAAACGGAATTAACCATAATGTTTGCAACATTTATATTTATCCGCTTCTCGCAGTGACGTTCTCGCCGTCCGCCGTAAGCCGGGCCGTAAGCCCCATTTCGCTTACACTATTTGGAACATCGCTCCACCTGACGCTGTAATCCGAGGGCCTCAGGGTTGTTTTGGTCGATCTCCAACGCCGAAATGGCGAAGGTCTTTGCCTGTTGGCAATCGTTCTTTTCCAAATACAGCTTTCCGAGTGCGATATGGGCGTCGATCTGACGATTATCCCAGAACAACGTCGTTTTGAACGAACTGATCGCTTGATCGCGGTCGCCGCGGCGAAGATGGATCTTGCCGAGTATCAGATAGCTTTCCGCGCTCATGGGCTCGCTCACAAGCACTCGGCGTAGAACGGCCATCGCTTCGTCATCACTGCCGTTTTTGTAAAAGGTCCTCGCCTGGGCAAGCAGGCTCTCGGTCCCGCTGACCGCTGCCGTCGTCGGCTGCACCTCACGCCTGCTCAGGATCACGCTCACGAAATCCTTTCGCTGCGGCTGCTCGACCCTTAGGTTGATGTCGAGCGACTTTGACTTTTGGTATTCCCGCTCAAGGTTCGCGTAGCGGTTCGCGGCCGCAAGCAGCGTCCGTGCCTCGTTGTCGATATCTGCCGCCGACGCGTCCTTCAGCTCTGCAAGCGATTTCGCCAGCACATAATGAGCCTCGCCGTCACGCGGGTCGGTGGCGACCAGCGTCCTGAAACGCTCGATCGACTCGATATGGTCGCCGTGCAGGTGTAGTGCGAGGGCGTAATTGAAACCGATGCCCTTGTCGTCCGGCGAAGCCTCAGCTGCCTTTTTCAAAAGGTCAAGCCCCTCGTTCAGCAACGCCGCCGCGCGTGCCTGGTCTTTCTTTTCCGCCCGCGAGGCCTCGACGGCGATCGCACCGAGCATGTTGTAAACGCTCGTTATCTTAAGGTCGTCGGCAAGCGGCCGTAGCACGCTCAACGCCTGCTCGTAGTTCTTTTGTTGCCACCGCACGACGCCGATGTAGAAGGACGCCTCCGCAAAGCTTTCGTCCTTGCACTGCGAAACGCGGTTTTCGGCCTTGGCCCGGTCGCGGCACTGCTGGTTCGCGTTCATCACGCGTTCGAATGCTTCGATCGCCTCATTCTGACGCCGCTGATTCAGGTATAAATGCCCAAGCTCAAGCGCGGCCTCGGCAAACGTCCCTTCGGAGTTCGACTCGGCAAACAGACGCATCGCGTTCTTGAAATAGTTCTCGCGAATTTCCGGGGTCGCAGTCAGCAGGCCCTTGATATAAGCTTCAAAAGCACGCGGCGGCACCTTGTTCGCCGATTCGATCAACTGGTTCTGCGAATAAGGCAGTGCCTTGTCGCGCTGGTAAAGGATCTGATACGCGATCTGCCCCTGCACGGTCTGAAGGTTTCCGAGTGCGTCATAGATCGCGATGTCGCGCGTGATCCGCCGGCCGTCCGGGAGTTCTTCGCTCAGGAAGCGGCCCTCGTTCACCCGAATGATCCGGGCAGTCACGTTGACCGTCGCGGTCGACGGGTCTTCCTGTGCCGGCAGGATGTTGTAGCGGCCCGTGACCAAAAGCGTCGTGCCGCTCTCGCGTGCGATGCGAAGCGAGGTGGCGAGGCTCGGGATGTTCGTTAGCGGTATGCGGAGTTTCTGCTGGATCGCCTTCCGCTGAGAGTTCGAAACGATATTGATGCCCGGAACGTTCAACAGCTCCGAGAGC
>JAUCQE010000387.1 GCA_030372865.1 Pyrinomonadaceae bacterium | reverse complement strand
GGGGTTGCCGAAGATACTGCAGCCCGAAGCAGCCGAATCGAAAACGCCGAGCCTTGACGAATTCACTCGCGACCTAACGAGCGAGGCTGCCGCCGGAAAACTTGATCCGCTGGTCGGCCGCGAACAGGAGATCGAACGGCTGGTCGAGATCCTCTGCCGCCGGACAAAGAACAACCCTGTACTAATAGGCGAAGCCGGCGTCGGGAAGACGGCGATCGTCGAAGGCCTCGCCCAACGTATCGTCGATCGCGCGGTGCCCACCTTTCTCGAGAACAAACGAATTCTTGCATTGGACCTTTCGCTGGTCGTTGCCGGCACGAAATACCGCGGGCAATTCGAAGAACGATTGAAGAAAATAATGCAGGAGTTGAAAGAGAACTCAGGCAATATCGTCTTTATCGACGAGCTGCATACTCTGGTCGGCGCCGGTTCGGCCGAGGGAACGCTCGATGCGGCAAACATACTTAAGCCTGCGCTTTCGCGCGGCGAGATACAGTGTATCGGAGCGTCGACGCCCTCGGAGTACAGAAAGTCCATCGAGAAGGACCGTGCACTTGAACGCAGGTTCCAATCAGTTAAGGTCGAACAGCCTTCAGAAGAAGAAGCGATCGAGATCATCAAGGGCATCGTCGAACGCTACGAAGCGTTCCATCAGCTTCGCTATACGCAGGACGCCGTCGAGGCGGCTGTTTATCAATCGAACCGTTATATCCCCGACCGCTTCCTTCCGGATAAAGCTATCGACGTGCTCGACCAGGCCGGATCACGGGCAAAGCTGCGGTATCAGCTTGAGCACCCGGCCGAACCTTCGTGGAAAGAGACCGTCGAGAACTGGAAACGGGCAGCGGCCAGCGAAGAGCAGCTTATCTCGTATGAGCTTCGGACGCTTGAGGATTCGTTCATCTCGGTCGAGGTCACCAAAGACGATGTTGACGAGGTTATCGCACGCTGGACCGGCGTTCCCGTTTCGTCGGTCAAACTCGACGAGGCACAGAAGCTGATCGGCATCGAGGAACAGCTGCACCAGCGCGTTGTTTCACAGCGGCCGGCGATCTCCGCACTCGCACGTGCTATCCGCCGTTCAAGGGCGGGCCTTAAGAACCCGAACCGCCCGGTCGGTTCATTCCTCTTCCTCGGGCCGACGGGCGTCGGTAAGACGGAGGTTGCAAGAACGCTTGCCGAATATCTTTTTGCGTCAGAGCGGTCGCTGATCCGCTTTGACATGAGCGAGTTCATGGAAAAGCACGCCGTTTCGAAGTTCATCGGCTCGCCTCCGGGATATGTCGGCCATGATGACGGCGGACAGCTGACAGAGAAACTACGTCGATCACCCTATGCGATAGTGCTGTTCGACGAGATCGAGAAAGCACACCCGGACGTTTTCAACATTCTGCTTCAGGTGTTCGAAGACGGCATACTTACGGATGCTCAGGGCAATTCGGTCGACTGCAAGCATGCGATCTTCATCATGACCTCAAACATCGGTGCACGCTTCGTGCAGAAACGCGGGAATCTCGGCTTCCAGGCGGCAGGCGAGGCATCGCGGGAAAAGATGCATGAGCAGGTGGTGTCGCAGGTAAAGCAGACCTTTGCTCCGGAGTTCATCAACCGGCTCGATGAGATCATCATTTTCGATGAACTTTCAGACGACGACCTCGGCAAGATCATCGACCTGCAGATCGCTAACCTGAACAAGATGCTACGCAGCCGTTCGATGGCGATCTCGCTGACAACTGAAGCCAAGGCGTGGCTTATCGAAGAGACGTGCAGCGACCGCAGCTACGGAGCTCGCCCGCTCAAGAGAGCGATACAGCGGCACATCGAAGACGAGCTTTCTGAGAATCTTATACAGGGAGCCATCAGCGAGGGCAGCCGGATCGAGGTATTCGTAAGCGATAAAAAATTGGCATTCCGGTCCGCAACTCCGGAAGACGCCCCGACCGGAGAGCCCGTGATCGCGATAGGTAAAAAGATCTAGCGATCAGCTTTGATCGACGACCAGAAGCCGGCAGCACGTCTGCCGGCTTTTTTGCGCCGCGAGCTTTTGCCCCGAAAATCGTGTAATTTCTCGCGTCGCACCTACTAATCCTTCCTACTTCTGCAGCTAAACACCGCAAACACGGGCGTTTCGGCGAAACATCACCCTCCGCTTAGCGGAACAGTTTTTGAATCATTCTCTAAAAGCCCGGGGTGTTGTCGGTTTTGGAAAACGCAGGACCGCCTGAAAAGCATCTCGGTCAAAAAGCACTGACGGAGGTAGTTATGAACGGGATCTTTGCCGACCGTCGTGAAGCTGTCTCTTATACACATCTCCGAGCCCACGAGA
>JAUCQE010000386.1 GCA_030372865.1 Pyrinomonadaceae bacterium | reverse complement strand
CCACCGCACCCGGCAGTTTCTTATCCGCGATGTCCGCGTTTACAAGCGCGTCGATCTGCTCAAGCTTCGCCGCACTCATCCCGACCGAACCGGGCGCCGCCAACGGCAACCCCTGCGCGGAGAGATTTTGAACCGCAGAGACGCAGAGACACAGAGAGATAACAAAAACTACTCTGCGGACCATCGTCCCCATGCTGATATTTCTACTTAGCCTTTCCCTCATCCTTCCCCAAAATATCTCCGCGTCTCCGCGTCTCTGCGGTAAATTACCTCTTAGCCTTTAATTCCTTTTCCCGTTCGACAAAGCTCTCCCTGCACAGCCGTGTGAATTCCTTCCCGATAGGCGAGTAGTGTCCGCCGCGGAGCCGTGCGAGCCCGAGTTCCCATTTGATCTCGGCCCCCTCGATCAGCCACGAGATCAGCCGGCCGGCCCGTATCTCCTTCGCCACCGATTTCGCCCCTGCCATTCCGACTCCGAGCCCGTTCCCGACCATGTTGTTCACGGCCTCTTGCCGCGAGAGCTCCATGGTGATGTTCGGCCGGACGTTCGCCGCCTGGAAAAATTCGTCGATCATACGCCGCGTGTTCCCGCCGCGTTCGCCGAGTATCAAAGGCTCCGCGGCAAGCGTCGCCGCGCTGATGTACTTCTCTTTCGCAAGCGGATGCTTCGGGTGGGCGATCGCGACGATCTCGTCGGAGAAAAGCGATTCGGTCGAGATGTTCAGGTTGTCCACCGGCAGCGACACAAATGCCGCGTCGATCTCGCCGTGCATTATCTTGTCCACCAGCCGCTGGCTCGTACCCGACGAGACGGTCAGTTCCGCTTTCGGATACTTCTCCTTCAGCTTGTGCATGATCGCCGGCAGTTGCTCCATCGCGAACGTGCCCGACGCCGTGCCGATACGCAGGCGGCCGTATTCGGCTCCTGCGACCTCGGCGATCTCCGTGATCGCGGCGTCGTGTTCGCGAAGTATTTTCCGCGCACGCTCCAGCAGGTATTCGCCCGCTTCGGTCAGTATCACCCGCCGCGGCGTTCGCGTGAAAAGCGGCAGGCCGACCTCTTCTTCAAGCTGGCGGATCTGCATCGAGATCGCCGCCTGCGTAACGTTCACGCGACGCGCGCCGGCCGTAAAGGTCTTCGCTTCCGCGATAGCCAGAAATGCTTTAAGCTGTCTGATCTCCATCGGTTTTTAGAGATTTGAATCTTAAAGGATTGGAAAAGCACTGCATCACGCATGCTTATTGATTACATAAAATCTGTTAAATTTGATTATATGTCAAGTTTGGTTACCATAAATAAGATATTTCGATACGATCTTTTTTCCTAATGGCCCGAACGCGATCCAAAGCCGACCCGTCAGCCGATGCGCACCAGATCTTTCTCGGTGTCGACGGCGGCGGCACAAAGACCCACATCGCGCTTATGAACGCCGCCGGCCGCGTTACCTGCGAGGGGTTTGCGGGCTCGTCAAATCCGCTTCGCGTCGGCGTCCGCCCGGCCGTCCAGAACATCTTTAAGGCTATAAACGAGGCATGCGATCGCAGCGGCCTTTCGCGCGGCGACATTACGGCCGCCACGCTCGGCCTCGCCGGCGTCCGCCGTGCCGACATCCGCCAGGCGATCCGCGATACGTTCAACGAACACATGCGCGTCCGCAAGATAGAGGTGCTGACCGATGCGGAGATCGCCTGGTACGCGACCACGCTCGGCAAGCCCGGCATCGTCGTCATCGCGGGCACGGGTTCGGTCTGTTTCGGAAAGGACGATAAGGGAAAGATCGCGGTCTCGGGCGGTTGGGGGCCGCTCGCCGGCGACGAAGGCGGCGGTGTCGGCATCGCCCGCGACGCGCTTCACGCCGTCGCAAAGGCCTCGGACGGCCGCGGCATTCCAACAAAGCTCAGCAAGCGTGCATCTGAGTATTTCAGGGCCGCCGGGCCGGAAAACCTTATCGTCGCCATTTATTCGCCGCAGGTGGACAACGCACGCATTGCGGGGTTTGCCCGCGACGTCGTGGAATCGGCACGCGACGGCGACCGCGTGGCGATCGAGATCGTCGAGGCCGCCGGACGCGAACTGGGCATAGCCGCCAACGCCGTGATAAAAAAGTTGAAACTGGAACGCAGGAAAATACCCATCGGCTGCGTCGGCAGCGTCTTCAAGGCCGGGACGATACTTACCGGCCCGATGACCGAGACCGTTGCCGCCGTCGCACCGAAAGCGTTCCTGACCGAACCGGAAATGCCGCCTGCCCACGCCGCCGCACTGATGGCGCTGCGAAACAGCGCGGCCGCAAGCAACGGAGGACGTCGATGAAGTTTCGGGCAATAATTCTATTTCTCTTCTTATTCGCGATCCAAGCGGCCGGCCAATCCGGAAGCCAAAGCACGGAAACGCCGCCGCAGAATTCGGACGTAAAGATCCTCAGTAAGCCGAACGCTCGGCATCCCGATGAGATGGCCTGCGCTCAAGGCACTGTTCGGCTTAAGGTTGCATTCTTAGCGACGGGCGAGATCGGGAAAATTGTTCCCGTAACCGGGCTTTCCTTTCTGACAGAAAGCGCGATCGAAGCGGCAAAAAAGATCAAGTTCATACCGAAAAGGGTAAACGGCAAGAACGTCAGTATTGTAAAAAGCGTTGAGTACAAATTCGGCATCTATTGAAATGCTTCCAATAACCGAACAGGAAAATCCGCGAACGGCGAAGATCGACGAG
>JAUCQE010000385.1 GCA_030372865.1 Pyrinomonadaceae bacterium | reverse complement strand
CGCTGTCTCGTGGGCTCGGAGATGTGTATAAGAGACAGGGTCTCCTGGGCCTCGGCAATGATCTTATCAATGGATTTTGTCGCAAAAAGTGACATGAAAACCTCCGAGCGAAATAGAAAATCAACTAAGTTTGCGCGGCGTCGCCTTTATTTCCGGAAAGACTTCGCCAAATGAAATATACCGGCACACCGGTCAGCACGATCGCCAAGCCCGGCAGCGACGTCTGCGGCTTGTAGAACAAAAGTACGATCGAGATCAACGCCGCGGCCGCAATGTAAACAGCCGGAATGACCGGGTAACCAAATGCTTTGTAAGGGCGTTCCGCATCAGGCCGTGTTCGCCTGAGGACGAAAAGGCCAGCGATCGTCAGAATATAAAAGATCAGAACCGCAAAAACGACGTAATCGAGCAATGCACCGTAAAGATTTCCGTACTCTTCAACGCCGGCGACGACGTTACCGGAACGGGTTCGCGGAAGCACGAGAAAGCACGCCCAAACGCATTGCAGCAAGAGTGCTACGGCAGGGACGTGATTTTTGTTTAGCTTTCCGGTGGAACTGAAAAACAATTTGTCCTTCGCCATCGCGTAATAAACGCGAGCACCCGCCAGGACCAGGCCGTTATTGCATCCAAAAGTCGAGATAATGATGGCGATCGCCATTAACGTCGCCCCTACGCCGCCGAAGATGACCTGCAAAGCGGCGGTTCCGACGCGGTCTTGCGGGGCGTTCTGAATTTCGGGAAGCGAAAGCGTTGCAAGATAGGCAAAATTCGCAAGGACATAAAGCCCGATAACAAGGCCTGTCCCCATTACGAGCGAGAGCGGAATGTTCCTTTGTGGGTCTTTGACCTCCCCGGCGGTAAAGGTGATGTTATTCCATGCATCAGATGAGAACAGTGAGCCGACCTGTGCGACGCAAAAAACGACCACTATTGCAACGAGCCCGCCTTCGACCGAAACTTCTGGAAGAAAAGCAAGGTCGGGCTTGATCAAAGCAGCATTCTGCGGCGTGAATAGATTTGCCCAGTTGTTAGAGAAAGTACCGGCGGCGCCACCGATGACCACGCCCAACAAGATCAGAACTATCAGCGAAAGCGTTTTTGCTGATGTAAACAGGTTCTGGATCCATTTACCGAGTTTGAGTCCCTGTGTATTCAGCACCGTCAGGAAGATGATCATTACGATCGCGACAAACTGCTGAACTGAGAGGCTTATCGCATAACCGGACGAGATGTTGATCGGCGGGATGATGTATGAATCGGGCGATATAGAAGGAGCAAGTACGCCGAGGAATCTCGCAAAGGCAACCGCGACGGCCGCGATCGTACCGGTCTGGATCACGAGGAACAGCGTCCAGCCGTACAGAAATCCCCAAAGAGGCGAATAACTCTCTCGCAGATAGACGTACTGTCCACCAGCCTTTGGCATCATTGCCGCAAGCTCTCCGTAGCTCAGCGCCGCAAAGATCGTGAGAATTCCAGTAATTAGCCACGTGAGCAAAAGGCCGCCCGGTGACCCGGTTTGGCGAGCGATGTCCGCGGAGACAATGAAAATACCCGAGCCTATCATGGAACCTGCGACGATCATCGTCGAGTCCAGAAGCCCGAGCCCACGGACGAATCCTTCTCTGGAGGGGGTTTCTTCGATATCAGCAACGTCAGTTGCCATATATTAACCCGACCGAACGGGCCGGCAAGTTCTCCATAAGGAATGAAGAACTGAAGACTCCTGCTAATTGTATTTCCAGACAACGGAGAGAAAAGACCCCGTTATTATACTGCTATTCACGATTCTGTCGAGTTGAGAAATGCGATGTTGGATATTCGAAAACAAGAAAGGGGCCGAACACGCGGCCCCTTTTACCTAGCGATGTGAAAAGTCGAGATCAGGCTCCCTTTATCGCATTAAGGTAGCGCTTAAGCTCTTCCCTGACCTTCGGGAAAAGGAAGAACAATCCGATCATGTTCGGGAACACCATCGCTAGGATCATCGCGTCTGAGAAAGCGATCACCGAGTTCAGCGTCGAGGCCGCTCCGATCACCGTAAAGATACAGAAAAGAACCTTGAAGGCGAGATCAGCAGCTTTAGACCGGCCGAACAGATATTTCCACGCCTGCAGGCCATAATACGACCATGAGATCAGCGTAGAGAACGCGAAGAGAACGACGGCGACGGTAAGAACGATGTTAAAGCCCGGAAGAACATCGTTGTACGCCCGAGCGGTAAGGTCGACGCCGTTGACCGCCTGGCCATCGATCATAACGCTGCCGTTGATCCCGCCGTAGGTAAAGTAACCGTCCATGTTAAACAGAACGATAACGATCGCGGTCATCGAGCAAATAATCACGGTATCGATGAACGGTTCAAGCAATGCAACGATCCCTTCGCTCGCGGGATATTTTGTTCTTACCGCGGAGTGGGCAATCGCAGCGGAACCGGCACCTGCTTCGTTTGAGAATGCTGCCCGGCGGAAGCCTTGAATAATTACTCCGGCGATTCCGCCGACAGCCGCAGTCGGCGTAAACGCGCCTGCGATTATCTGGCTGATAGCGGCGGGAATCTCGCTGAAATGAGCGAAGATAATTATCAGCGAGGCAACGATATAAATGATCGCCATTATCGGCACCAGCTTTTCGGTTACACTCGCAATTCGCTTGATACCTCCGATAATAACAACAGCGACCAGGGCCGCGATTATCAAGCCAATGATCGTTCGAACCGCACCACCTTCCAGTCCAAGCAAAGTGGTGATCTGGGTCGTAGCTTGGTTCGATTGAAACGCATTTCCGCCTCCGAATGAACCGCCGATACAGAAGACGGCGAAGACGATTGCGAGTACTTTACCGACGCCGGATAACTTGATATCCGCAAAACCGCGAGAGAGGTAGTACATCGGACCGCCGTGAACGGTACCGTCTGCGTCGATGTCGCGGTATTTTACACCGAGCGTACATTCGACAAACTTCGATGACATCCCGAGGAGCCCTGCGACGATCATCCAAAAGGTTGCCCCCGGACCGCCGATCCCGATCGCGACGGCAACACCTGCGATGTTTCCGAGCCCAACCGTCCCCGAAACGGCGGTCGCCAACGCTTGAAAATGATTTACCTCGCCGTGGTGGCTCTCGTCACGGATCGTCCGCATGACGTCGCCTTCTTCGGTTACTTCCACCTCGGACTTCATAGCGTGCGACTCTGTGTGCCCGGGACCGAGCTCGATGTCATCGTACTTGCCGCGAACAACGTTCAAGGCAAGAGGGAAGCGACGTACATTTACAAAGCCGAAAGCGACCGTAAAGAAGAGGGCTCCACCGATCAGCAAATACAGAATGATCGGTATGTTGAACGGAGCATCGACCGGAAGTGGATAGAAAACGAGCCATTCCCACCAATCGGCGATGGGTTTGAACGCTGCATCAATTCGTTCGTCCAATCCCTGGGCAGTTGCGAGCGCGGGCAGCATCAGTGTCGCCAAAAGGGTATAGAAATATCTCGAGTTCTTTAACTTCATCGGCACCTCATAAATTAAACAGAATTTTTTGTTTGACTCTCAGCCGGCTCAATTGGAAGACACAGGAAGCGAGACCTATGAATTTGCGAACCGGTGAATTGTCCCTAGATTATACAGAACCCCGATAGTTTCTGCGAAATCAGTCCTGTAATATCAAGAAATATCGGAGGCAGTTATGATAATGGAGTCAGGTACAACGGAAGCGCTCGGCGATATCCCGGCGGATGATTTTAGAAAGTACGGGCATCAACTTGTCGATTGGATCGCCAACTATGTTGAGAACATAGAAAACTATCCGGTACTTTCGCAGGTCGAACCGGGTTGGTTGACCAGTGAGCTTCCTTCTAGACCGCCGCAGCACGGCGAAGATCTCTCGGAGGCGATAAGGGACATCGATCGCCTGATACTCCCCGCCGTAACGCACTGGAACCACCCGAACTTTCACGGCCTTTTCTCGACCTCGACTTCCGCGGTCGGCGTCTTTGGCGAGATGCTTGCGGCGGCCTTCGACATGAAGGCGATGCTTTGGCGTACGTCGCCCGCATCAACGGAACTTGAGGCGGTTACACTCGACTGGACGCGGGAGATGCTCGGTCTGCCCGAAGTTTTCGAGGGGATGATATACGACACGGCGTCCGTTTCGACCATGCACGCGATCGCCGCCGCGCGTGAGGCGGCCGGACTTTCGATCAGGGAAAAAGGAATGAGCGGCCGCGATGACCTGCCGCTTTTGCGTATTTACGCCTCAGAACACGTGCATTCCTCGATCGACAAATCGATGATCACGCTCGGACTCGGGACGCGAAGCCTCCGAAAGATCGCATGCAACGAGCGGTTTGAAATGATGCCGGAAGCTCTGATCGATGCGATCGAAGAAGATATCGACAACGGCGTGCTGCCTATCTGTGTGATCCCTACGGTCGGCACGACGTCGACGGCGAGCGTCGACCCGGTGGATGCTATCGCGGATATCTGCGAAAAGTACGGTCTCTGGATGCATGTTGATGCGGCATATGCCGGGTCTGCGGCGATCGTTCCCGAAATGCGTGACGCATTCC
>JAUCQE010000384.1 GCA_030372865.1 Pyrinomonadaceae bacterium | reverse complement strand
CTCGCTCCCTTTTCGGGGTCAAGGCCGGCATGCGACGGTATGCCGTGAGCGCGGACGGTGTACATTCCCGTACCCTTGCGGCCGGTCTTTACGCGGCCGGCGGCCGATGGTTCAAAGACAAGGCAGTGCTCGGCCGTCTTCGCCTCGCGTTCGACGTACTCCCGGCCGGTATAGCTCCCGACCTCTTCATCGCACGACAGCACGATGGTGACCGGCCGCGATGGTCGTTTGCCGGCCTCGGCAAAATACCGAAGCACCTCGATCATCAGGACGATGTTCGCCTTCATGTCGAAGACGCCGCAGCCGTAAAATTTGTCTCCCTCGATCCGAGTCGGGTTCTTTTCCTTGCAGCCCACGGGATGAACCGTGTCGGTATGGCCTATCAGAAGAGCCGGCTTTGAATCGCCCGGAAATGCCCGGACGATCAGGTGCTCGCCGTAGCCCGCGGCCTCGATATCAGTGATCTCAAGGTCGATGCCCGTCTTTCGCAGCTCGTTCTCTATCCACAGGACGACCGTCTTGCTGCGCTCTACATCGTGCGAAGGCGATTCGATCTCGACGATCTCTCGCGTGAGGTCAATGATTACGGGCAAGCGTTTATTAAAGTAGTCGAGCGTTTCTTGCGGGTTCATTAAGTATCGTCACGGAATCGTTATTTGCCGAATACGTTGTTTAGGGTCTCTCCGAGCCGATAGCCGGCGACGGCGAGCTGGCGTTCGGCAAGGCGATATGCCTTTCGCCGATACTCATCGGATGGCGTTTCAAAGCGTTTCAGATCGGGCGAGAAAACATGCGTCGGGGCGTATTGGAAATTCTCAGTTTGCCAGTCGGGGTACTTTCCAAGTGTAAGCTTTGCTCTTTCGGCTTCGAAAGGATACGCACGCATCATTGCCTCGGCGATGCTCTTTACGTATTCGTCATCGCAAAATCCATTATCGTATGGAATGTTTCGCGTTACGATCGAATCCCAGTACCAATGAAGGTTTAGTGCCTGGTCGCGAGGAGTTCCCTGCGGGGTCAGTTGGAAAAGGTTGCCGCCCTGGTCTCCTTTCGGTTCCAGATCGGTGACGCGTGCCGATGTATGGAGTGGTTGATGGATATCGCCGGTCAGATGTGCGATCCACGCGATCGCGATCGCCTTTTCGGCATCGGTCTTCATTGGATCGATGATCACTTTCTCAAATTCTACGAGCCGCGGCACAGCCTGGCCGCCTTCTTCAAAGCCCGAGAGGAATTCGACCTTGCCGTTTTCCAGTTTCCAGAAGGTGTCGTCGTAGTGCCAATTCCCATGGTGGTACTTCTCATAGCGGACGGCAAATGTACGGTCGCGGACAATGTCTGCCCAGGTTGGGACTAACATAAAGTACGCGAGTTTTTTCGCCTCATCGGACTGCGGCCCGTAAGGCAGAAAGAACGTGGAAAGATGCGAATCCTCAGGTGCGGATCGCAGTATTTTGACAACTTTTTCGCGGGCGGCAGGCGACATCCGCTGCCACGCGATATAACCGGTGATCTTATGTCCGACATCGTCCCAGGCATACGAGGGCGACGCGGTAAAAAGCGCAATTGCGGCGATAAATAAAGTCGAAAGGGCAATTTGTCTCATTAGGTCTCCTGGGATCTTTATGGAAGATTCTATCGAATAAGACTAATTAATAGAAACTGTTCGAATGAGGACGGGCTTTTTCGGGACAAACCGAGCGGCGTCCTCATCATCATAATGATCGCAAATCTTTCCCCTTTACGCGTTCATGTTCTGTAGCAATCACATCCGGAACGATGTGACAAGGAGAAGAGGGTTATGCAAGGGATCTTAAATAACGAATTGACGGTGGCTCAGTTAACTGAGACGGCAGACGATGCGGCATTGGGCAATAAGGTCGGTATTGTCGCAAGCCTGTTCGGATGCTGGCACAAGAGCCTTAGCCGGCCCTTTACTACCAAGACCGCATCGTACCGCACGTGCCTGGAATGCGGGGCGAGGAGAAAGTTCAATCCCGAGAATTTGAAGACGTCGGGCCCGTTCTATTTTCCGCCTTCGGTCAAGCCTGATCCTTTCAAGTAAACGGGATCGTCCTATCCTGTTCAACTAAATTTCAATACCTACAAAGGTGCCTGCTTTACGAAGCAAGGCACCTTTTGTTTTGGGACGTATTCAGCGTGTCAGCCAGGCGTCGAAGACCCACCCGGCCTGTTCCTGCCAAGTGACGAGACACCATTTCCCGCTTCGCCCGTCGATGGACTCGGCCGCTGGATTGCACGCAAGTATTTCGACCGTGTCGCCGTGCGGGATCTTGGCAATGCGGTCTCCGATGTCTGAGTTAGGCAGGTTTCTCAACGCAAGAAATCCGTCTCCGGGCGAGTTTACGGTCGCGGTTTCAAAGATAGAGACGTCGGGGTCGGTCGCGGATTCCTCGGGGTTCTGCGGAACATCCTTTTGCTCCTCTAATTTACGCTTGAGATCGGCGATCTCTTTCTCGAGTTTCGCCCGGTCGGTGTCTGCCGTCGAGGGGGCTTTTGGAGTCGAAGGCTCAGAGGGATTTGCAGGTTGTACCGGCTCGACGCGGCTTGAGGAAATAAAGAAGAAAGCTCCCGCGGCTGCGATCAGGACGATGCCGAGAAATCCGGCGATTAAAACTCCGATCAGTATCTTAAGGCCGGTACGCGATCGCTTCGGCGGCTGGGAAAAAGACGGTGTTGTCGGAGGTGCAAAGTTCGCTTCTGTTTGCGGCGGCCGTCTTGAAACAAGCGTCGGCTCTTCCGTCGCCGGCACCAGTGCGGAACCATCAGCCAGACAAAACCTGAGGCTTTCATCAGTGTAGGAAGTTCCGCACTGCGGGCAATGTTTCATCGATCTATGAGTTTCGAACTACCGTTTTAACTCCGCCGCGATCATCGAACGCAAATCGTTCGGATTAAGCCGAAAAAGCTCTTTGCCGTTCACAAAGATGGTCGGGGTGCGGCGAACGCCAAGAGCTCGGCCGTCCGCAAAGTCGCGCTGGACCTTGTCGACATGTTTCTGTTCTGCGGCAGATGCGCGAAGCTGGTCGACATTCAGTCCCAACTCGCCTGCCCACTTTTCAAAAAGGACCTTCGGGTCCGGCCGATCGACGGGCTGCGGAGCGCCGTGGATCTCGCCCCATTGCGATTGGTTCACGAACATCTTTTCCTGCATTTCCCAGTACTTGCCCTGTTCGGCCGCGGCTTCCATATAAGAGGCGGCAAGCTGGGCATTCTTATGGAAAGGCATGTAGCGGATGACAAAACGCACCTGGCCATCAAACTCTTTCAGGACCTTTTTCACCTCAGGGGCAAATGCAGCACAGGACTCGCACTCGGGGTCGAGAAATTCGACGACGGTGACTTTAGCGTCCGCCGGTCCGAGCGAAGGGCTGTCCGGACGGACCATATTCTCGCGCATAGCGGGCGTCTGGGCGACCTGCGTCTTTTGCTGGTTCTGCTGATACCAGCGCATTCCGACGAACGCGCCGATAACTACGAGTGCTCCGATAACCAATAAAAGTATTGCTTCTCTTTTCATATGTTCTTTGCCGGGCGGTGCAGCAGCATCGCGACGGCGATAAGTGTGAAACTGGCAAGGGACATCAGCGGAATGGTGACGAAACCGAACAACTCGAGCAGCTTCGCATTGCACGGCACGCCTTCAGTACAGGGTGCCAGATCCTCGGCGATCAGGCCGTAATACAAGAGGTTGTGGTATACAGCTATCAGAAGGCCCGCGATCACGAGCGGCCATGCATATTTTCGCCAGCTGTTGTCGGCCGTTGCGACGCCGACGCCGACAATAAACACGAGCGGATACAGGGCGATGCGCTGATACCAGCAAAGCGAACAAGGCGGCAGTTCCATGACCTCAGAAAGAAAAAGGCTGCCAACGGTCCCTACCAATGCTATGAACCAAACGGCAAACGGCCAGAATAATGGTCCGCCGGGTGATGTTTTGACGGATTCGTCTGACGTGTTCATGGCTTAAATTAAAGCACGAAAAGGCATGTTTCTTTAAACGGAGCCTTATCAGAAAGACAGCGAAAAAATATTTCAAATTTTTGTGCAAGTTTTCTTCATTCCTCCGTTCTTTGCCTCGTGACTGGATCTTGACCGGAAATGCGGAGCAAAAGTCGCCGCGGCCGATGCCGCGGAACCAACGCTCGAGAAAGACGCATTTTGCAGGAGGAAAAAGCACCGCAGAAAATTACTGCGTTAGTGCCGGTGTATTCGCCCTGTCTCTTATACACATCTCCGAGCCCACGAGACAGCGCTG
>JAUCQE010000383.1 GCA_030372865.1 Pyrinomonadaceae bacterium | reverse complement strand
TCGCTTGGGCACAGGATTCCGCTCCTGAACGTGCGGCCGAATTCAAGAGAGAAGGCGACGGCAAATCTCCGGCGGGAATGTTCCCGCTGACGTACGTCTTCGGCACCGCCGCAAAGCCGGAACAGCTGACCTTTCCCTACATGATGCTCGAACAGGGCACGGAATGCGTGGACGACGCGAAGTCGACCCACTACAACCGCATCGTCGACCGCTTCAAGGTCGGCAACTTCGATTGGAAAAGCTCGGAGAAAATGCTTGAGGTCGGCGACGAATACGGCCTTGGGGTTTTTGCCGCTTACAACAGCTACCCGGTCGTAAAAGGCAACGGCTCGTGCATCTTCCTGCATGTCTGGAAGGACGCCGAAACCCCGACCGCGGGCTGCACCGCGATGGAGCGTCGGCATCTCGAAATGATCGTCGCCCGGCTTGATACGAAGAAGAACCCGTACCTCGTCCAGCTGACGCGCGACGAGTACAAGAAGCTCCGAAGTTCGTGGAACCTTCCGAAAATAAAATAACGCTCGGCCAGCTTCCCGTCGGCGGGCGGCTGATCGTCCGTTCGCGGGTCGATTGGCGCGTCGCGGTCATTGCCCGTCAGGGAGACGAAAAAACGACCCTCACCGTAGCCTCGGCAAAGGGCCGCTGTTATCGTCTTTCTCGCAGTGTCGAGGCCGACGTCGATCTGGACGGCTGCATCGCCGTCCTTCGCTCGGAAGCCGCCGACAATTGGCGTGAGAATCTATTGCAACTCGATCACCGCTGGTAACCAACGGCCGTTCCCATTTCGAACACCACGCAATTGCTCCAAAGGCACGCCTCTGCTTTTTGCCGGGCGGTGTATTTGGTATCATATTAGTTTCCCTTTTAGGGCAGTTTTTCATCTATGAAAGCCGCGAGATCAAAAGAAGAAGCGATCGAGGTACGCGGGGCACGCGTCCATAACCTTAAAAATATCTCTATCTCGCTGCCGCATAACAAGCTGACGGTCGTCACCGGCGTGTCGGGCTCGGGAAAATCGAGCCTCGCCTTCGACACCATCTATGCCGAAGGCCAGCGGCGATATGTCGAGTCGCTTTCCGCTTACGCCCGCCAGTTCCTGGAAAGGATGGACAAGCCGGACGTGGATGAGATCACAGGCATCGCACCGGCGATCGCGATCCGGCAAAAGAACTCGACCAAGAATCCGCGTTCCACCGTCGCCACGCAGACCGAGATCTACGATTATCTCCGCCTGCTTTTCGCGCGTGCCGGCCAGACGATCTGCCACGTTTGCGGCCGCGAGGTTAAGAAAGATTCGCCGGAGTCCGCCGCCCTGGAGGCGCTTTCCGAACTCGAAGACGGAACTCGGTTCTATGTGATGTTCCCGATCCTGCACGGAAACGATTCCGCGGCAAAGACCGCAAAGAAAAAGGCGACAAAGGAACAGGAGCTCAGCGTTTCGGCGTTTCTCATCTCGCTGTTGCAACAGGGCTTTTCACGTCTTTACCGCAACGGCGAGGTGCTTGAACTTGCGCGGCCCGAAGATTATACATTCGGCGATTTTGAGGGAACTTACGTCCTGATCGACCGCCTCAAGGCAAGCCCAGACATTCGCCAGCGGCTCGTCGACTCGCTCGAGACCTGCTTTCGCGAGGGCCACGCCGCGCTGATCGAAACGACCGAGGGCGAACAGCTCAAATTCTCAGACAGCTTTATCTGCAAATACGACGGGACGGTTTATGAAGAGCCCGAGCCGCATCTCTTCAGCTTCAATTCCCCGTTCGGTGCATGCCCGACGTGTCAGGGCTTCGGCAACACGATCGGCGTCGATTTTGGGCTCGTTATTCCGAACCAGTTGCTGTCAATAAAGGACGGCGCGGTCGAACCCTTCACGCGGCCGCAGCACGCCTGGGCCCAAAAAGAACTTCTCCGCTACTGCGCGAACGCGGGCATCGACATCAAAAAGCCTTACGCCGACCTCGATGATTATCAGCAGAACAATATCGTCTACGGCGACGACGGCTGGCGCGGCATCAAGGGCTTTTTCCAGTGGCTGGAGACAAAGAAATACAAGCTGCACGTCCGCGTATTTCTCGCGAAATACCGCGGCTACACGCGCTGCCCCGAATGCAACGGTGCGCGTCTTCGCCAGGAGGCACGCGACGTGAAGATCGGCGGGCTCTCGCTGCCCGAGGTGCTCGCGATGTCGATCACGGACGCTCACGCGTTTTTTGACGGCCTCACGCTCAGCGAAGAGCGTGAAAAGATCGCCGAAAAGCTGCTGCTTGAGATCCGCCGTCGCCTGAAATTCCTTGTCGACGTCGGGCTTGAGTACCTGACGCCCGACCGCCTTGCGGCAACGCTCTCCGGCGGCGAAGCACAGCGGATCCAGCTTGCGACCAACCTCGGCTCGCTGCTGGTCGGCACGCTCTACGTCCTCGACGAACCCAGCATCGGCCTCCATCCGCGCGACAACGACCGGCTGATCAAGATATTGCAGGGCCTGCGCGACATCGGCAACACGCTGCTCGTCGTCGAACACGACGAGGACACGATGCGCATCGCCGACCACATCATCGACATCGGCCCGCAGGCCGGCGAACTCGGCGGCAGCGTAGTGTTCGAGGGCGATTTCGATCGCCTGATGAAGTCCAAGGATTCGCTGACGGCAAAGTATCTCCGCGGCGACGCCGAGATCAAGGTACCGCAACAGCGTGCGAAGCCGGGCAAGGAAAAGATCACCATCGAAGGCGCCCGCGAACATAATTTGAAGAACATCTCGGCCGACATTCCGCTCGGGATGCTCGTCTGCATCACCGGCGTTTCGGGCTCCGGCAAATCGACCTTCGTCCACGACATTCTCTACGCCGGCCTTAAAAAGCAGCGCGGCGAATGGAATGCGCACGTCGGGCTGTTCAAAGAGATCGCCGGAGCAAAACACATCGACGACGTCGTGCTTGTCGATCAATCGCCGATCGGCCGCACGCCGCGTTCGAACCCGGTGACCTACATCAAGGCATACGACGCCATCCGCGACGTTTACGCCTCGACGCAGGCGGCAAAGGCAAAGGGGTTTAACTCATCGCATTTTTCGTTCAACGTTCCCGGCGGCCGCTGCGAGATCTGCCAGGGCAGCGGCACGGTCGTCGTCGAGATGCAGTTCCTCGCCGATGTCGAACTGACCTGCGAAGAATGCCGCGGAACGCGGTTCAAGGAAGAGATACTGGCGATACGTTACAAAGGCAAGAACATCCACGAAGCGCTCGACCTGACGGTCCGCGAGGCGATCCTTTTCTTTAAGGACGTGAAGAAACTGGTTTCGCGGCTAAAGGTGCTTGAGGCGGTCGGGCTCGGATATCTGCGGCTTGGCCAGTCGGCGACCACGCTTTCGGGCGGCGAGGCCCAGCGTGTAAAACTCGCGTCACACCTTGCCCAGAAGACGAACTCCAAAACGCTCTTTATCTTTGACGAGCCGGCGACCGGGCTTCACTTCGATGATATCAACAAGCTCCTATCAGCCTTTCGTGCCCTGATCGAAAGCGGTGCCAGCCTCGTCGTCATCGAGCACAACCTCGACGTCATCAAGACCGCCGACCACATCATCGACCTCGGCCCCGAAGGCGGCATCGGCGGCGGCGAGATCGTCGCCATCGGCACACCTGAAGAAGTGGCGAAAGTGGAAGCCTCGTACACGGGCCGTTATTTGAAACGTTGTTTGAATGCCGGCTAGCCGTCGTCCCGTAGGGGCGAAATATTTGTAGAAACACCGATGATAACAGCGAAGCTCCGAAGTAGCGGCGTTGTACCGCTCCTACTGAGCTTTAATTCTTAACGGGACTGGGTCGCCAGCTATCGCTGCTCACTATCGCAAGTCCTGTTTTGAATTTTAGCCGGAAGGTGTTCAGGTACCGCTGAGGCTCGTGTAAGTAATTGCGGACTTTCCATGCGCGACATTTCGAATTGGAAACGGTAACTGCCATCACCGAAAGGCCCGCCAGACACCCTGAATACACCGGTAAAGACTGCATTAACTGTACCGCTTTCTTTTGGAAGCCGTTTTACCTTGGAGCGCGTTTCTTTATCCAGCTCTGCTACTGTTCGCCAGGTTTTTCCCAACTCTCGACAACCACGACAGTAGAGTTCGTCCCATTCAAATCCGTAGCGCCAAGTCGCCCTCACTTTGACGGTTTTGCCGTCGTATTTCGCCGGGTCGGCCATCAAATCACAAAATTCGACGACTTGTGTCATATTCGCTTCTCCGTCCTGCGCGAACGCAACGCCCGCGAAAACAAGGACCAAAAGCGCGATCGATATGTGCGGTCTAATCATCTCCGAATTTCCCCCGCCATTTCGGCGCGATCTGTTCCATCACCTTACAGTCGCAATAGCCGCCGTTCTCGTTCAGCCAGGCGGTCAGCTTCGGGAAATCGAGCCGGTTGTCCATCATGAACTTCATCGCGTACTGCAGGCTGTG
>JAUCQE010000382.1 GCA_030372865.1 Pyrinomonadaceae bacterium | reverse complement strand
AGCCCATGCCGATCGCCGACGATATTGCCGCAATGCTCGAAGAGGCAGGGGGAAATTAAGCTCTGACGAAGAACGCAACCAAAGATCAGGCATTCGGGCTGCCGGCACTTGCGGCCGCGGTGTGGGCTATCGTGCTGCTCATCGCGTTCTTTGCGAACCGCGGCGAAGACGTCGGCATGCTCGGCAAACTCTTCGGCAATCTTGGCGGCGGAGCGTTTGCCGGTGCGGGCATCGTTGATAGCATCGCCGGAGCGGTGACGGCCTTTGCGATCTTGATCGCGTGGTTCGGGCTCGGAAGCCTTATCGCACGATTCGTTCCTGTCTCAAAAAGCGAGAACCATTCACACGTGCTCGAGCTTGCGATGCGGATCGCGGTCGGTGCCGCAGGTTGGTCGTTCATCTGGTTCTTTTTGGGTGTCGCGGGGTTGTATAGCACGGCGGCTGTATTGGCGGTACAGGTCGCGGGCGTTGCTCTCGCGGTGTTCGGCTTCAACCGAGTCCGCGAGGCAAAGGACGAAAGCCGCGTCCCGGAAACCGCGGCCGGTTTCGATAAGCTCCTACTCCTGCTGATCGCGGTCCCGGTCGTGCTTTCATTCATCGCGTCGATGGCGCCGCCGACGTCGAAGGACACGCTGCTTTACCATTTCGCGCTGCCAAAGGCCTTCATCGCACAAGGCGGAAATGATTTCGTCACCGGCAATATCGCGAGCTATCTCTCGCTCGGCACCGAGATGCATACGGTATGGGCGATGCTGCTCGGCGGGCTTTTCAGCGAGCGTGCCGGCGAGGCCGCGGCCGGAGCGACGGTCTGGCTTTTCTTTCCGCTGCTGCTGGCGGCAGTGTTCGGGTTTGCCCGCGAGATCGGAATAACGCGCCGATGGTCGCTGGTCGCGGTGTTGATGGCGGCGACGGTGCCGACGGCGTATCACGTTGCCTCGAGCGCGTACATCGATGTCGCGCTTGCGTTCTTTGTGCTGCTCGCCGTTTACGGGCTTTCGCGATGGTGGCAGTCGCTGGAAACGGGCTGGCTAGTGTTTGTCGCAGTCTTTCTCGGGGCGGCACTTTCGGCAAAGCTGACGACGGTCTTTGTCATCGCCGCGTTCGCTCTCGTGATCATGATGCGTGCGCGTTCGGCACAGTCGGCGGGCGAGAACGCCGGAAGGATCGTCGGCCTGGGCATTGGTGCGTTATTGCTGGCGGGTTTCATCGCCTCGCCGTGGTATCTGCGAACGTGGGCGGAAACGGGCAGCCCGGTGTTCCCGTTCTATATGAGCATCTGGCCGGCAGAGGCTCCGGGCTGGGACCTGGAACGCTCGAACCTTTTCCAGGCGATGAACTCGCAATACGGCGGCGACCCGAAGGCCGTAGTCGATTACATCGCCGCCCCGTGGAATCTTTCGGTCGCGGCGCAGCCTGAACTGCCGGCGTATTTCGATGGCGTGCTCGGCGTGGCATTTTTGATCGGGCTGCCGTTCCTCATTTGGGGGCTTTGGAAACTCGAGCTGCCGGCGGCGGTGAAGATCGGTTCGGCGGTCGCGTCGGTGATGTTCCTGTTCTGGCTTTCATCGAGCCAGCAGCTGAGATACCTGCTCCCGATAATGCCCCTGCTTGCGATCGGGATCGCGGCGGCGTTCGAGAAGATCGGCGAAAGCGAGAACGGGCTCAGGTCGATCGGGCAAATTGCGCTGGTCGCGGCGGGTATCGCGGGCATATTGACGGGCGGTGCGTGGTTCCTGAAAAAGGCACCGCTCCGCGTCGTTTTGGGCGGCGAAACGCGGGACGAATATCTGACGCGGAATATCGATTATTACCCGTATTACAAATGGCTCAATACAGAGTCGGCGGCGGATGCGAAGGTGTGGTTGATAAACATGCGGCGGGACACGTACCATCTCGACCGACCGTATTTTTCGGACTACCTGTTCGAGGACGTGACGCTGCGGCACATGCTGAACGACTCGCGAAACGCACCGGAGTTGAAGGCGAAGGCAGCCGCGATGGGCATTAAGTATATTTTGGTGCGGCACGATTTCCTGTTCAATTACGATGTTTCGCCGCTGGTCGATGACGCGAAACCGCGCGCCGAGAATGAGGCGAAATTAAAGATGGCGAAAGAGCTCTTGCTCGATCCGGCACGGACGGTGAAAGCGGATAACAGATTTGGTTTAGTTAAGTTGTATTAAGAATAATTTCCCGCAGAGACGAAGAAAGGCGGGGGCGAAGAATATAGACATGGTTTCAACAACAGCCGTAATGGAGACACAGTTTACGGAAGCATTTAAGACACGCCTCGCGGCGGAAGACGATGCGGCGGTCCGCACGCTCCGCGAGCAGGCATACGCGTTTTTTGCCGAGCACGGTTACCCGACCGTGAAGCACGAGGATTGGAAGTACACCAGCGTGGCGGCGGTCGGAAAAGACGATTGGCAGGCGGCGTCCGCGGGGATTGAGCTTGAGCACGAAGACCCGGGCGTCCGTGCACACGCGATGCTCGAACACTTCCGTTTCGACCGCAACGGGTTTACCGCGCTCAACCTGGCACTCGGCGAGATCGCGGTGATAAAGATCGCGAAAGACACCGCAGTCGATGAGCCGATCGCACTGAACTTTGCCGCTGCCGACGGGACGGCGATATTTCCGCACGTCGTCATCATCGCCGAGGCGGGCAGCAAGGCGACGATCGTCGAGAGCTATTCGTCCCCGACGAAAGGGTTTACGAACGCGGCGGTTCAGGTCGTCCTCGAAGACAACGCAAAACTGACGCACTACCGCGTTCAGAAAGATTCTGCCAAGGCGTTCCATTACGGAGTGACTGAGGTCTCTGTCGGCCGCGGCGGTGCATACGATTCGACGAATATAAATCTCGGTGGTGCGATATCACGTCATGATATCGAGGTAAAGTTCAATGCCGAAGGCGGCGAGGCATGGGTAGACGGGCTTTACATGCTGAACGGTTCGCAGCACTCGGACACGCATTCGGTGATCGACCACACGGTGCCGAACTGCACCTCGCATCAGACCTATAAGGGCGTGCTCAACGACACGTCGCGAGGCGTCTTCAACGGCAAGGTGTTTGTCCGCGAGAACGCGCACGGTACCGACGCACAGCAGTCGAACAAGAACCTGCTGCTCTCGAACGATGCCCGCGTCGATACAAAGCCGCAGCTCGAGATATTTAACGACGACGTAAAATGCGCGCACGGCGCGACCGTCGGCCAGCTTGAGGACGAAGAGCTTTTCTACCTCCTCGCCCGCGGCCTGCCCGATTCGCTCGCCCGCAATCTTTTGACGTATGGGTTTGCGGAACAGATCATCGACAAGATCGGGATCGAATCGATCAAGCGTGGACTTGATGAAGCGGTATTAAATAGATTGGATACAGATCTGGAGGCCTGAGCGATGCCTGTGATTTCGATGTTCTACGGTGTAATAGTGCTTATGTACTATCTCGATAACCGTAGGCATCAGATGCCGCACATACATCTTAAGTATGGTGAAGAAGAGGCCGTCGTCTCGCTTCCGGACGGTAATGTCATAGAAGGATCGATCCGGGCAAACAAGCTAAAGCTCGCGCAGGCATGGATAGAGATCCACAAGGATGAATTGATGGCAAACTGGGAACTCGCGGTCAACGGACAAGAGGTTTTTAAGATCGAGCCCTTGAGGTAAGTATGATCAAGGTAATCAACGCAAAGGCAAACGACGATCACACTCTCGATCTTCAGTTCACTGACGGCCGTAC
>JAUCQE010000381.1 GCA_030372865.1 Pyrinomonadaceae bacterium | reverse complement strand
TCCGGCGAACGATAAATGCAAACACTCGACCTCATCATAATCTTCGGCTATCTCATCGGCATCACGGCCTTTGGCATTTGGTATGCCGGCAAGCAGGAAACGACCGAGGATTACTTCGTCGGCGACCGCAGCGTTCCGTGGTGGGCCATTGCAATGTCCATCGTCGCCACAGAGACCAGCACCATCACGTTCGTGTCGGTGCCGGGTGTCGCGTTTGCAAAGAACGGCAATTTTCAGTTCCTTCAGCTCGTCTTCGGCTACATGCTCGGACGTGTAGTGATCTCGCTGATATTCATCCCGCTTTATTTCAAGGGCGAACTCCAAACGGTCTATCAACTGCTCGGCGAACGCTTCGGCAACAGCGTCAAGATGCTTGCTTCCGGGCTTTTCGTCATCATGCGAAACATCGCCGACGGCATCCGCCTGCTGCTTACCGCGATCGTTCTCGCCGCCGTTTACGCGTCGTTCAACCCAGGCACCGACCAGGCGATGGTCATCGTCGGCTCGATCATCTTGCTCGGCATCGTGATGATCGTCTTCACGTTCTACGGCGGCATCGAGGCTGTGATCTGGGTCGAGGTCGTCCAGCTTGTCATCTATATCGGCGGAGCGATCGCCGCGGCCGTTGTATTGATCAACAACATCGACGGCGGGTTTGCCTCCGCGGTCTCGATCGGCCAGCAGTTCGATAAGTTCGACGTTTTCGATTTCAATCTCGACTTCACGAAAACATACACATTCTGGGGCGGCTTGCTCGGCGGCTGTTTCCTGACTATGTCCACCCACGGAACGGACCAGTATCTCGTCCAGCGGTATCTCTGCACCGACGAGCCGCGTTCGGCCGCGACCGCATTGCTTTCGTCCGGTGCCGTCGTGCTCGCACAGTTCATCGGCTTCCTCTTCATCGGTGCTCTCCTCTTCGCGTTCTACGGCCCTTATAACAAACCCGAGTACGCGCAGGCCGGCGTTCCCGGCTCCGGCATTCCCGGTACGTTTCCGTTCCTGAAGCCCGATCAGGTCTTCCCGAATTTTATTACCGAGCACATGCCCTGTCTCTTATACACATCTGACGCTGCC
>JAUCQE010000380.1 GCA_030372865.1 Pyrinomonadaceae bacterium | reverse complement strand
CGCTGTCTCGTGGGCTCGGAGATGTGTATAAGAGACAGCTGCCCGAACTGCTTCGCGATGCGGTAACCGATGTCGGTCGCACCGATCTTAGGGAACGAAAGCCCTCCCGTCGCGATCACCAGGCTCTCCGCAGTGAACGTGCCGCGGCTTGTCTCGACCGCAAAACCGTCACCCTTTTCCACCGAACTGACCGTGCAGCCCGTCTCGACCCGGACCCTCGCCGAGCGGCATTCGGCGAGCAGCATATCGACGATCTGATGCGAACGCTCGCGGCAGAAAAGCTGGCCGAGCTTCTTTTCGTAAAACGCGATCTTGTGCTTTTTGACTAGGTTGATGAAATCCTGCGGCGTGTAGCGGGAAAGGGCGGACTTCGTGAAATGCGGGTTCCGCGAGATGAAGTTCTCGGGCCGCGTGTTGATGTTCGTGAAATTGCAGCGTCCGCCGCCGGAGATGATTATCTTCCGGCCGGCCTCGGCGTTGTGCTCAAGGACGAGCGCGCGGCGGCCGCGTTTTCCGGCCTCGATGGCACAGAAAAGCCCCGCGGCACCGCCGCCGATAACTATCGCGTCAAACCTCATCTACGCGAAGTACCGCTCCTGCAATATCCGCGCGTGATGCCGTACGTGGCCGGCCATGATGAATGCAAGCGCGCGGACGGTTACCTCGGCATTGCTCGCAACGCCCTTCAGGTCCCAGTCGCTCTCGCGAAGCGATCTCACGAGATGAATGTTCGCGTTTCGCGACGCCTCGAACTCGCTGATGAGATCGACAAAGGTGCGGTCGTTCGAACGGCCGTTCGCAACGTAAATGTCCTGATCGAAACTCGCGAGCGGCGTCGTGTCGCCATGCGAAAAACGGTGCAGGCGGTATCCGAAGACGCGTTCGGCGTCGATGATGTGGCCGAGCAGTTCCTTGATCGTCCACTTGCCCTCGGCATATGAGAAAGTGCCTTTCTCTTCTGGAATTCCCGCGAAGGCCGTGCGAAGTTCGTGCGGCTGATCGCACAGCACCGAGACGATGTCAGTCTCCTCGATCGCCGACACGTAACCCTCGTAATACTCGGCGTACTCGTTTCTTTCAGGTCGTTTCATAATGCGGTATAGTATCAAAACCGTCGCGGAAATTCGTCATTGCCCGGGAACCACCCGGCCGCTCACCGCCGCGATCCATCAACAAGGAGAGGACAATTAATGAAACGTATTTTCTTTGCTTCAGTTTTCGCCGTGGCCGCGTTCGCGTTCTTTGCCGGGACCGGCACCGAGGCCGTCGACCGCCAGTTCGCGGAACGCTTTGTCGTCAACGGCGAGACTATCCTGCAGGGCAATTCCGGCACCTACAACTTCGACAAGGCTCACACCTTTATCGGCTTTAAGGTGCGGCACATGGGCCTGATCGAAGTACCGGGCTTTTTCCGCGATTTCACGGGCACCGTCAATTACAACGAGGCTGATCCGTCTAAGTCGAGTGTCGAGTTCACCGCGCAAATGACCAGTGTTGATACCGGCGTCGAGGGTCGCGACAATCACCTTCGCAATCCCGATTTCTTCGAGGTCGCAAAATTCCCGACAATGACGTTCAAGAGCACGAAGGTCGAAAAGAAAGGCAAGGGATGGACGGTCACCGGTGACCTGACGATGAAGGGCGTTACGAAATCCGTCGCGATACCGTTCAACATCACCGGCTTCGTGCCCGGCAACCAGCGCAATGGCCCGCGTATGGGCATCACCGGCGAGACCACGATCAACCGCCGCGATTTCGGCGTGAATTACGGCGGCAACCTGCCCGGCACGAACACGCCGACGATCGGTGATGACGTAAAGGTCGTTCTCCAGATCGAAGCGATCCAGCCGAAGGAAGCTCCGAAAGCTCCGGGCGAATAGGTCACTCTCGATAAAACAAAAAGGACGAGGCATCGAAAGCCTCGTCCTTTTTCAATTGGATATGGACCTAATTGTTCTTCGGTTTCTCCCCGTTCAACCGCTCAGCCTCCGCGAACGATATGTCGTAGATCGCGTAGCTTTCCCAGTCCTTGTAATCGAAATGCCACCACTCGTTCGGGTTTACCGTAAATCCGGCCTCTTCCATTGACCGCCGAAGCAGGTCGCGGTTCGCGCGTTCTTCATCCGTTCCGCCCGTATAGTCCGGTGATGCACGTTCGGTGAACTCGTCGAAATCCGACGGCATCGGGACAAGCTTGCCGGTCTTCAGGTCGAACATGCTCAGGTCCACCGCGCAGCCGCGGTTGTGCTTCGAACCGCGTTCCGGATTCGCGACGAACTTGCGCTTGTCCTCGGGCGTAACCTCCCAGAAAAGCTTCGTGATCGCCCACGGCCGGTAACCGTCGAAAATAACGAGCCCCAGCCCGCGTTCCTTTAGCTTGCGGTGCACCGCGACGACAGCCTCAGCCGCCGGCTTCTGAAGGAACGCGCGTGCCTCCGGATACACCTTTTTCCCGACGAAGTTGTCTTCGCGTGCATAACGGATGTCGAGCTTTATTCCGGGTTCGAGCTTTGTGAGTTCTAGCAAATGGGCCTCGCGTTTGTTCTCTTCCTTCGGCGGCCCGGTCTGGGCTTGCGCCTGAAGAGAAAGGATAAGCGAAAAGATAACGGCGGTAAATCTAAGCTGCGGTGATCTCATCATAAACAAAAACTTATCACGATTTTGGTTGAAATTTGCTTGCTTCGGCGTTACCTTCGACCTGTGATGAAAGCAAACACCCACACAGAAAAAAATGAAGCCGCCAAAACATGGATCAAGAGACTTGGGTTCTGGGGCTTCATGTTCTTTTTCGTGAAGGGGCTTTTGTGGCTGATCGTTCCGGCCGTTATCGCCTACTTCTCGCTCGGTTAAGGTTTTTCGGGCTGCTCGTCCGGGATGTACTCCTCGTCCTCGCCGACCGCCTTGACCTCTGTTCCGAACTTCTGATACTCGCGGAACCTTATAACGTTGCGCGTCTCAAATGTCTTCCCGCCGTCCCTCACCTTGATCGTCACATTCGAAAGCATCGGCAACAGATAACGCCCGTCGCCTATCTCCGCCCAATCATAATCGATGGTCCGTTTCGCCGCGGGGCACGGGAAAGACTCCGGAATCCCGGTTGCGTCGCTTTCGATCCTCAGCACGCGGTAGAACTCGCGGTCGATCCAGACGCGTCCTCTCATACCAGTAACGGTCGAGTGGTCTATCAGCGTCTTGCAGCCGAGCCTTTGCTGCGCGAGTTCTACCGGCACCTCGAAATCGAACATCATCGCCCGCCGGCCGCGGATCGTGTCGGTGTAAACGGGTGTGAATTCCGTGCGGCTTTCCGGTTTGAAAACGGTCGTCAACATCGTTACGAATTCGCCGGTCGAACTGGTGCCTCCGGTCTGTTCATATGAACGCTTCGCCTCCGCGTTCTCCTGAATGACGCCGTTGAGCGACAGCACGCGATACTCCTCTTCGCCCGAAGCCCTGTAACTTACCCCGACGACCAACCGGTCAAGGTTGCGAAACGTGCCGGTACCGGCATACGCCGCCGATCTCTGGATCAGCTGTTTTACGACAAAATCCGGCATCTCCGTCGCGGCATCAAGTGTGTTTTGCCGAGCCTTCTGCAGCACCTCCGCGGCCTCAGCGGCGGTCGGCGGTTTCAAGGCCTCCGGATTATCGCGGCGGCGTCCCGCCTCGTCCAATGCACTCCTGAGTTCCGCGTCGTTCTTTCCTTTCGTCCGCGTAAGCGACCGCAAACCGTCCGTTACCACGAAATCTATGCCCCGGCGGCGCAGCGCATCAATAAGATCCGCCTTCTCGGCCGGGGCCTTATCGAGGCGGTACAGCATCCGCACGTACTCTTGCTGGCTCAGCGGCTTTTCCTGCCCCGCCGCAAGAACGCTCGCGAATGCCAGTAAAACAAATGCTATGAGGGCCTTTTTCATTATCGAGATTGATGCCGGCAAGTGCGGCTTCGTTGGCTGTCGGTCGATCCGCAGGCCTTGAAAGAAAAATGGCGGAGAGGTAGTAAACACTCTCCGCCAAGATCTTTATAATGCCGAAGAAAAGACTAGTTTACCCACTCTTCTTCGTAGTTCAGCTGCCAATGTCTCGTCACCCAACGCTGGGCGGCTTCCATGGCCGTGTTCTTCCACTTCTTGAGGTTGTCAAGTACCGAAAGTGCCGCGAGCGGCTTGCTCGGATCGCGTTCGACACGGATAACGCGGGTCTGGACCTCGATAACAGTCTTGTCTTCTTCGAAAATGCGAAGTTTCACCTGGCTTCCGACCGGCGGAAGAACCTCGAGATTAACCAGGGTGCTTGCCTCACCTACGTTTTCGGTGATTCCTTCGACGCTGACCGTCTTGCCTGTTTCGCTGTCGACCCAGCTTGCCTTCACCGGCATATTCGCCAAAATGCGATGATGCAGCGGTGTCTTGTAAGATGAAGTTGCGTACTCAATTTGTGCCATTCTGTATGTCCCACCTTTTTCTTATTTATGCTGACCACCCTCTGACCGTTCAGATTTGTGTATGATCGGGCACCAATCTAAGCCATTTTTACAAAAAAGTCAAGAATTGCCCCCACAGCCGGAACCCTTTATTCTATAAAGGCTTTTCACTGACTTCGCGGGGAGTTTCAAACAGCCATCGAACGGTTCCGAAAAACCGATTGCGTATCTTTTCACAAAATACTTCGATGCACAAGTTGAAAAATAGTTTTCTTTCCCGCTAAAAAATGTCTGCGAGCCAACGTCCGTGCGGCTTTTCCCGTATCAGATCGTAATTGGACGTTCACTTCCGGCCTTGCGCGCCACGAACAGTCCATAAAGATCCCGTTTCTGTGAATCTTTTTCGAACATCTTGCCGGACCGGATTCCAAGCCTCGGCGGCCCCCTTTTTACGCACGGCCCTAACTAGCGGCAAAGAATTTTCAGAATTTAACACTGCTGTAAGGCAGGACAAAGATAATCCAAATTTGTTCCCCAAAATGCGTCTTAATCGGCATGTTTTAGGAACCCTTTTTGCGTATATAAGGGTGTCCTGAAGTATAAGTTGTTTGGACTGTGTTCGGGCATTCTCAACTGACAGATCCCGTCTACTCTAATTGTGTGCAAACACATAGGTTAGTCGGGGTTCCTATGCAGCAGGCCGAAAGCCTCTGCGAGTTGACGGTCGGAGCATAATCCGAAAAACGATACAAAAATCCAAAATTTGAAATAGATAGAGAAATTCCCACAGTTTTTCCACAGGCAAGTATTAAAAGACTCTAAATTTAGAGGTTCATAACGAAATGACAAAATACTCAAGAATTGGAATGCTCGCTCTCCTGGCAGCGGTAGTGTCGATCTTTTCGACCGCCGGATTCGCTCAGGTAACGACCTCCGAGATCGTAGGATCGGTTAGCGATCAAACAGGTGCCGTGGTTGCCGGCGCGACGGTCACGGCAGTGCACGAACCGTCAGGTACGCGGTATTCGGCGACCACCAACAGCGAAGGCCGCTACACCCTTCCGGGCATGCGCGTCGGCGGTCCATACACGGTGACCATCACGGCTGAAGGCTTTCAGGAGCAGAAGCGTGAAGAAATAACGCTGGCCCTCGGAAGTGCTGCAACGGTCGATTTCACGCTCGGTGTCGGTGATGCCGAATTTGAGGTAACCGTAACTACGGACCAGACGTTCAGCGAACTTCGGACGGGTGCTTCGACCGGCGTTAACCGTGAGGTTATCGCCCGCGTTCCGACCATCAGCCGTTCGATCAACGACTTTGCGAAGTTGTCGCCGCAGTACAGCGGCGGCCCGTTCGGCGGTTCGTTCGCCGGACAGGATAACCGTCTTAACAACATCACTGTCGACGGTTCGTACTTCAACAACTCTTTCGGTCTCGGCGGCCAGCCCGGCGACCGCACGGGCGTTTCGCCGATCTCGCTCGACGCGATCGAGGAATTCCAGATCAACGTTGCTCCGTATGACGTCCGTCAGGGCAACTTCGTCGGTGCCGGCGTAAACACGGTGACGCGCAGCGGTACGAACGATTACAAAGGCTCGGTTTACTACATTTGGAGAAAGCCCGGCCTGATGGGCTTCGAAGCTGGCGATAACACCGTTAACCGCGGCGATTTCGACTATAGAACGTGGGGCTTCCGCGTTGGCGGCCCGATGCCGTTCTTTAACTTCGGCGACGGTGAGAACGACAAGTGGTACACGACAGGTAAAGACAAGCTGTTCTTCTTCTTTAGCTTTGAAGACGAAAAGCTCTCTCAGCCGGGCAGTGGAATTCGCGCACGTCAGCCGGGACAGACGGCCGGCGGCAGCGTTTCGCGTGTGCTTCAGTCAGACCTCGACGGACTCAGCAGCTTTCTTAGTAACAACTTTGGCTACGAGACCGGTCCCTACCAGGATTACAACAACGACACGAAAGGCCGTAAGTACCTCTTCCGCGGTGACTACAACCTGAACGACAAGAACAAGTTGAACCTCCGCTACATCCACCTTGACTCGGATACCGATGTTCTGCTTTCGACCTCTTCCTCGCTCGGTTTTGGACGTTCACGAGCCTTCAACGGAGCAATGTCGTTCCAGAACTCGAACTACAAGATCCTCGAAAACATCCGGTCATTCGTTGGTGAGTGGACCAGCATGTTCACTCCCTCGGTCGCGAACAGCCTGATCATCGGCTACACCAAACAGGATGAAAGCCGCGGTTCATTTGGCGAGCTTTTCCCGTTCGTCGACATCCTCGAGGCCGGCCAGACGTACATCTCGTTCGGTTTCGAGCCGTTCACGCCGAACAACGAACTTCGTTACAACTCTCTCCAGATCCAGGACAACATCACGTTCTATCAGGGCCGCCACACGATGACCTTCGGCGGCAGCTACGAGCGCTATAAGTCGGAGAACGTGTTCTTCCCGGGCTCGCAGAGTGCGTACGTGTACAACTCGCTTGCCGATTTCTACACCGATGCGAACGGATACCTGGCAAACCCGAATCGTACGACCTCGCCGGTCACGCTTCGCCGTTTCCAGGTCCGCTACTCGAATATCCCGGGCCTCGAAAAGCCGATCCAGCCGCTTGAAGTCGACTATGTCGGTTTCTATGGACAGGACGTCTGGAAGCTTCGCGACAACTTCACGCTGACCTACGGACTCCGTATGGACGTCCCGTTCTTCGGCGAGACAGGTTTCGAAAATCCCCAGGCCAACGCGCTTAACTTTAGGGATGAGACGGGAGCAACTGTTCAGTATCGTACCGAGCAGCTGCCTGACGCGAACATTCTCTGGTCGCCGCGTGTCGGCTTCAACTGGTCGCCGTTCAAGAGCGGTACGGTCCAGGTCCGCGGCGGTTCCGGCGTATTCACAGGCCGGCCGGCGTACGTTTGGATCTCGAACCAGATCGGCAACAACGGTATCCTTACCGGCTTCGATTCATTCGACAACGTTACGAGCCGTCCGTGGAACCCGAATATCAATCGTTATAAGCCGACGAGCGTGACCGGTGCCCCGGCCGCGTCGTACGAGCTTTCGCTGACGGACAACGGCTTCAAGTTCCCGCAGCTTTGGCGTTCGAATATCGCGACCGATGTTCGCCTCCCGCTCGGACTTATCGGCGGCGTTGAATTCCTTTACAACCGTGACCTGAACGGTATTTACTACATCAACGCAAACCTGCCGGCTGCTGATTCGGCATTCACGGGCCCCGATGCTCGTCCGCGTTGGACGACCGACCGTTGCCCGACGATCAGCGGCGTTCAGGCAAACCGCATCAACTGCATCATCCCCAACGCGGTCGTTCTTAAGAATCAGGACATCGGCCGTGCCTGGAACATGGCATTCTCGCTTGAGAAGCCTTTCTGGAAGGGATTCTATGCAAAGGGTGCTTACACCTACGGCGAATCGAAGAACACGGTCGACCCGGGTTCTATCGCATTCGGCTCGTGGAACGGCAACCAGCATGCAGGTGACCCGAACAATCCGGGCCTGGGCTATAGCTCGTCCTCGCCGCGTCACCGCATTTTCGGTGTCTTCTCGTATGAAAAGGAATACTTCAGCTTCGGTAAGACTGCCGTATCCGCATACTGGGAAACCCGTAACTGGGGTAACGGAAGCTACGTTGTCGGCGGCGACCTTAACGGCGACGGCGGAACTGGCAACGACCTCCTGTACATCCCGCGTGATGCTTCGGAAATGAACTTCCAGCAGTACACCTCGAGCGGCCAGACCTTCACCGTCGCTCAGCAGGTCGCTGCGTTCGAGGCGTTCATCAATGCGAACCCGTACCTGCGTGAGCGTCGCGGCGAGTACGCTGTCCGTGGTGCTGCGTTCCTGCCCTTCGTAACAAAGGTTGACTTCAGCCTTTCGCAGGATGTGTTCTTCAAGACGGGCCGCCGTGAACATCGCTTCCAGATCCGAGGAGACGTTCTTAACTTCACGAACCTCCTCAACAAGGACTGGGGCATCGGCAAGCAGTTCAACTCGCTTCAGCCGATCATCCCGCAGGGTGCGGATGCGAATGGCCGTCCGCTTTACCGGTTCCGTAACATTGGCTCAAGCCTGTTGAGCCCCGACGCCTTCCTGCCGACCAGTGGTTTTGGCGATGTTTGGCGTTTGCAGCTCAGTCTTCGGTATATCTTTGACTAAGCATTTCCTGTATATGACAGGTTCTGGAGGCTGCCAATCAGGGCAGCCTCCTTTTTTGTTTCCCGGGGAATGTGGCCGGATGCTTTCGCAATTCGTTGTCTCTCCTGACAATGCGATCACAGATTTAGTATCATTTTGTAATTTCCGCGATGCGAATACTGCAGATCTCATCAGCAAGGACCTACGGCGGCGGCGAGCGTCACGTGGTCGACCTGTGCCGCGGGCTACAGGCTCGCGGCCATGACGTCTTTGCCGCTCTTCGCCCGACGAGCACGTGGCTCGACCGGTTGGATTTTCTGCCCGATGAGAACAAGCTGCTCGTCTCGATCAGGAATTCATTCGGCGTGCTGAGCGCGATGCGTATCGGTGAGTTCGCCAGTAACAACAACATCGACATCGTTCACGCACATGTCGCCCGCGACTATATTCCGACCAGCATCGCCTGCCTCGCGGCAAAGCAGACAAAGTTCGTACTCACGCGCCATGTGCTTTTTCCGATGAAGCCCTTCAACCGCTTTGCCCTCAAAAATATCTCGAAGGCGATCGGCGTATCGGAAGCCGCGGCTGCGGAATTGAGGGCGATTTTCCCCAGAGAAAAGGTCACCGTTATCGCGAACGGCATCGACATCGAGAATTTCTCGCGGCGGCCGCAGGGTGAACTTCGCGACGAGTTCAGGAAGTACCATTCACTCGGTACCGATACGCCGCTCGTCGGCACGCTCGGCGAACTCAAAGAGCTAAAAGGCCAGCGCGATTTTGTCCTTGCGGCCCAGGAGATCCTGAAGACCGTTCCCGATTGCCATTTCGTCGTCGTCGGTCAGGACAACTCGCTCGACGGCCATTTCCGCCGCGAGCTGAAGCGGCTCGTATCAGTGCTCGGAATGGAAGAACGCTTCCTTTGGCTCGACTGGCTTGAAGACCCCGCTCCGTTCTTTGCGGCGGTCGACGTATTTGTCTCGCCGTCGCACACTGAGAGCTTTGGCCTTGCGATCCTCGAAGCTATGGCACGCGGCAAGGCTGTCGTCGCGACCGAGACTGCAGGTGCGGCGCAGCTTCTCGAGGGCTGCGGAAAGCTAGTTCCGGTGCAGGACCCTGTCGCGTTGGCTTCGGCTATCACCGAGGTGCTCCGAGATCCGGAAGAGGCCGAGAAACTCGGCGGTCTTGCCCGTCAGGCTGCCGCGGAAAAGTATTCGCTCAAGCAAATGCTCGATGCGACCGAGGCAGTTTACCGGTCGGTGCTTAAGCCCGAGACCGTTGCGGCGTCGTAGGATTCCCCGATTATCTCTGAACTGCTCGACATAGCCCTTTAATGATCAAACTTCAAGAAGACATCTGCCGAGACTTTGCGGCCGCTACTGAGCGTGAGTGGCTTGAAACGAACGGCATCGGCGGTTTCGCCTCAGGGACAGTCTCCGGTGCGAATAGCCGCCGGTACCACGGCATCCTGACGGCAGCGACGCGGCCGCCGCTCGGCCGCATCACGATGTTGTCAAAGCTTGAAGAGACCCTGCTCGTTGACGGCGAACGCATCGATCTTTCGGCAAATCAATACCCCGGCAAGGTGCATCCCGAAGGCTTTCAATATCTGACCCAATTCGTCCTCGATCCCTTTCCGATCTGGACCTACGAAGTGGACGGCATCACTATCGAAAAGCGGATTATCATGGTCCACGGCCGCAACACCGTTGTCTGCCGCTGGAGCGTGATGTCAGGCATTCCGTCCGGCAGCGTAACGCTTGAGGTCCGGCCGCTCGTTTCATTCGTCGATTACCATCACCTTAAGTCCGAAGACCCCGCTTTTGACGCAAACTACTCGTCGTCGCCCGGCCTCGTTTCGCTCAGGCCGTATGCTGATCTGCCGGAGCTTTACCTTGCTCACAACGCTCGGACAGTGAGGCGAACAGGATATTGGTATCGCGGATTCGAATACGCGATAGAAAAAGAACGAGGTTTCGATTTTCACGAGGACCTATTTCAGCCTTTCGCTCTCGATTTCGATATGAGGTCGCCAGCAGCTGTCATCGCCTCGACCGAACGCGAAAGTGCCGAGAACGTAGAAAAGTACGAAGCGGCCGAACTTACCCGTCGCGAAGGCCTGATCGAGGCCGCAGGTGCCACCGCCGAAACTGAGAAACAGCTCGTGCTCGCGGCCGACCAGTTCATCGTCCGCCGCGGCGAGGGCTACACCATCATCGCCGGTTACCCGTGGTTCTCCGATTGGGGCCGCGACACGATGATCGCCCTGCCCGGCCTCACGCTTGCGACCAACCGGCCCGAGATCGCCCGCGAGATCCTGATCGAGTTCTCAAAGCACGTTTCGCAGGGAATGATCCCGAACCGCTTTCCCGACGCCGGCGAGACGCCCGATTACAACACCGTCGATGCGACGCTTTGGTACTTCGAGGCCATTCGTGCCTATGCCGAAGAGACCGGTGACTACGATCTGATCGAAGAGGAGCTCTACGCCATACTCTCGGAGATCATCACCTGGCATCTTCGCGGCACCCGATATCAGATTCATGTCGATACGGACGGCCTGCTTTACGCCGGCGAGCCCGGCCGCCAGCTCACGTGGATGGACGCCAAGATCGGCGATCTTGTCATCACGCCGCGGACGGGAAAGCCCGTAGAGATCCAGGCACTCTGGTACAACGCACTCCGGATAATGGCCGACCTCGCTGAGCGTTTCGGCCGCGACGACGACCGCCAGCGTTTCGACGCCATGGCCGACCTCGCAAAGCTTAGCTTTAACGGGCTTTTCTGGAACGAAAAGGAAGGCTGCCTTTTCGATGTGGTCGAAAACACGCGGCAGGACCCGGCGATCCGCCCGAACCAGGTCTTTGCCGTGTCACTTGCCCATCCCATCCTCAACAAGGACCGCTGGCAGCCGGTCATCGAAAAGGTTAGGGATGAATTGCTGACGCCCGTCGGCCTGCGGTCGCTTTCCGCGAAAGATCCGGCCTACGTCCCTATCTTTTCCGGCTCGCCGTTCGACCGCGACTCCGGCTATCACCAAGGCACCGTCTGGGGATGGCTGATCGGCCCGTTTATCGACGCCTACCGAAAGACGTTCAACGAAAACGATGCCGAGATCCGCTCGATGCTCGACGGATTCGAAGCACACCTCACAGAAGCCGGCCTCGGCCAGGTCTCAGAGATATTCGATGCCGACCCGCCGCACAAACCCCGCGGCTGCCCCGCCCAGGCATGGAGCGTCGCGGAGGTGCTTCGTTCGATCAAGTCAGGATCCTAATACTGCCTTTGCCGAACGAAAATACATCTGCATGAATCGAAACGCTTGCGGCAACCTCTCTGCCTTGCCGATGTTAGAGCCTCGGTTTAATCTATTTGGATATGAAACTGGTGTCCACACTGGCTCTCACGCTGATGATCCTCACGATGCAAACGCTTTCCCAAACCCC
>JAUCQE010000379.1 GCA_030372865.1 Pyrinomonadaceae bacterium | reverse complement strand
GCTGTCTCGTGGGCTCGGAGATGTGTATAAGAGACAGCGGTCGTCCAGGACGCGATCTCAAGCAACAACTAGTTGCGAATCGATCTTTGAGTGGCGTAATAATTCAGTACAGGAAAGGCTCCTTCCTTTTCAGCCTTCCCCGTGCTGTTAAAATGCTGTAACTGCTGGAATCGTGAGATTTAGCAAGTCGTTACATTGTTTGGTACGGACTTTGCCATTTCGGTTGCGGCGATGCCTCTCCCATCGCCGGGAAATATTATGGCAACACCGCTCACAAAATTGTATCCGGACGCTCTCCCGGAAGCGGCCCAGCCGCTCTTCATCAACCGCGACCTGAGCCTGATCGAGTTCTACCGCCGCGTGCTGGGCGAAGCCCTGAATGCCGAACTCCCGCTGCTCGAACGCGTCAAATTCATTTCGATATTCTCGTCGCTGGTCGATGAGTTCTACATGATCCGCATCGGCACCCTCCGGGAAAAAGCCGACGGAAACAACGCGATCTCTGCCGACGGCCTCACACCGTCACAGCAACTCGACCAGATCCGCGAAAATCTTCACCAGATGGTCGCCGAGCAGACCAGGTGCTTCCGTGACCAGCTGCTGCCGGAACTGCGAAAGAACGGCATCGTTTTGCTGCCGTATTCATCGCTAAGCTCGATCGAACAGCAGCACTTTGCTGAATATTTCAAAGAGCAGATCTTCCCTGTCCTGACGCCTCAGGCCGTCGATCCATCACACCCGTTTCCCTATATATCCGGCGGAACGCTCAACCTTGGGCTGTACATTCGCCCGGAACTTGACAAACGCGTTCGGAATGCACTGCAGTTGCGTGCCGAGGAGATCTTCGTACGTCTGAAGATCCCCGCGTTTCTTCCGCGTCTCCTTCCCGTGCCCGGGCGAAACGAAACCTTCGTATTGATCGAGGAACTGGTGAAGAACCAGATAGCGTTGCTGATACCGGGAGCCGCGGCCGAGGACTGCCACGAGTTCCGCATCACCCGCGATGCCGATATCGAGCTGCGCGAATCCGAAGCGGCCGACCTGCTTGAAATGATGGAGCAGAACCTGCGGCAGCGGCGCTTCGGCGACGTGACCCGGCTTGAGGTATCGCGCTCTATGCCCGAGAAGATGTGTGATTACCTTTCGGAATCGATGGAGATAGAAGCCGACGAGGTTTATCGGATCGACGGATTGATGAAGCTCAGCGACATAGGTACGCTGACTAAACTCGCAAGGCCCGAACTCAAGGACCGGCCGCTAAAAGTCTCACGGCCCGGATTGCTGACGGACGACGTATCAATGTTTGAGCAAATTCGGTCGGGCGATATACTTCTGCACCATCCGTATATGCCGTACAGCATCGTTACCGATTTCATCGCTGAAGCGGCCGATGATCCGGACGTTCTGGCAATAAAGATCTGCCTTTACAGGCTCGGAGCCGATTCGCCGATACCGCCGCTTCTTATAAGAGCGAGCGAATCGGGCAAACAGGTGACTGCGTTGATCGAGCTCAAAGCCCGTTTCGACGAAGGTAACAACATCGAATGGGCACGGAAGCTCGAAGAGGCCGGCGTCCATGTGATTTACGGACTGCTCGGATTGAAAACACACGCGAAAACGACTCTGATCGTGCGTCGCGAAGGCGACGGACTACGACGATATGCCCATATAGCGACGGGCAACTACAATCCGGAAACTTCTGCGGCATATACGGATCTCGGCTTGCTGACGTCGAATCCGGATATCTGTGCGGATGCCTCTGAGCTTTTCAATTTCCTTACGGCATATACGCGTCCGGACGAGTTTCGGCGGCTCCTAGTTGCCCCGATAAACCTGCGGACCCGCATGCTCGAATTGATCGAGCGTGAAGCGGAACATGCAAGAAACGGCCGGCCGGCACGAATTGTAGCAAAGCTGAACAGGCTTGCAGATCACGAGATCGTCAATGCCCTTTACGATGCATCGCAAGCGGGTGTGTCTATCGATTTGATCATTCGGGGTATTTGCACCCTTCGGCCCGGAATTCCGGGGGTTTCGGACAATATACGCGTCCGCAGCGTTGTAGGCCGCCTGCTCGAGCATAGCCGAGTTTATTACTTTTCAAACGGCGGACGAGAGGAGGTTTATATAGGCAGTTCGGACTGGATGCCGCGAAACCTCGATCGACGGGTCGAGGTTCTTGTCCCGATCCTCAGTAAGGAACTTCGAGAGTACTTGCGCTCGTCCTACCTGGAGACTTATCTCGGCGACAACGTCAACGCTCACGAATTATCTACCTCCGGGAACTATTTGAAGGTAACCGGCGATGATGCGGTCGAACAACAGTTGGCTCAAGAACATTTTGAAAATGACGAACGGCTCGAAGCTGCCTTATTGGCAAGCCGTTCAAAGTTATCGAACGTGGCAAATATCTGAATACAACTTACAAAACGGTCATTGGGAGGATACAAATGAATATCAGGTTTGCGAGATTTATCGGTGTTTGGACATTATTATTAACGCTTTCACTCGCGGGTGCGGTAGACGCTCAAGATAAAAAAGAGAGTAAAAAATCGAAAGGCCTGCCGGCCGGAAAGGCAGTTCTCTGGGAGCCGGTGGCTACGGAAACGTTAGATCTGTTTCATGGCCCTGGCCTGTCTCTTATACACATCTGACGCTGCCGACGAGTTCCGAACGGTGTAGATC
>JAUCQE010000378.1 GCA_030372865.1 Pyrinomonadaceae bacterium | reverse complement strand
GGCCCATTCGCTGTCACGTTCAGCAGGCGACGACAAATTCTTCGCGAGGTTCTTTATATATATCCCATGGCCCGAAGCGGCCGAAACGCAAAGAAAGCGAAACGTGAATTGCCTGAGTGGCATTCGCCGTTTCGCTTTCGAAAAATGTTACCTTCTCAATCCGAGTTTGCCGATGATCTCGTGATACTGGTTGATATCACGTCGCTTGAGATAATCCAGCAGTTTGCGGCGACGGGAGACCATTTTCAGCAAACCTCTGCGTGAATGGTTGTCCTTTTTGTGCACCTTGAAATGCTCGGTGAGTTCATTGATGCGCTGCGTGAGCAGTGCGATCTGTACCTGTGACGATCCGGTGTCGCTGCCATGCGTCTTGTAATCGCCGACGATCTTTTCCTTTAATTCCTTATCTGTTGCCATTGCTTTGCTTTGCCTTAAATAGCCTCTCCTTTGCCGCAGTAACTCCGCATCGGCAGACGCGGTAACCGCGAAGATTCTTTAACCTAAAAACTTGGGTCAAATCATGTTGAAGTCTACACGATTACCCCTTAAAACTCAATAGCTTACTGCAGGTCGAACTCTTCCATGAACTTGGTCGAGAAATCGCCTTTGCGGAAGCGTTCGTCCGCCATGATCTTCTTGTGAAGCGGTATCGTCGTCTTGATTCCTTCGACGACCATCATGTCCAGTGCCCGCTGCATTCGTGCGATCGCAAGCTCACGCGTCCGTGCGTGTACGATCAGCTTCGCGATCATCGAATCGTAATACGGCGGCACGTTATAGCCCGGATAGACGGCCGTATCGACACGCACGCCGGGGCCGCCGGGAATATTGAACGCCGTGATCTTGCCGGGACTGGGCGTGAACTTGACCGGGTCTTCCGCATTGATGCGGCATTCGATCGAATGGCCGACCATCTGCACATCGCTTTGCGTGTATTGGAGATCCTCGCCCGATGCGATCCTGATCTGGTTGCGAACGATGTCCGCAAGGGTGACCATCTCCGTTACGGGATGCTCGACCTGGATGCGGGTGTTCATTTCCATGAAATAGAAGCTTCCGTCCTCGTCGAGCAGAAACTCGAACGTACCCGCGCTTGAGTAGCCTATCTCCTGGCATGCCTTCACCGCGACCGCGCCCATGCGTTCCCGCTGTTCGGGTGTGATGACCGGCGACGGTGCCTCTTCGAGAAGTTTCTGGTGACGCCGCTGGATAGAGCACTCACGCTCGCCGAGATGTATGCAGTTGCCGTGCTCGTCTGCAAGCACCTGGATCTCGATGTGCCTCGGCCGCTCGATGTAACGCTCGATATATACCGAACCATTCTTGAACGCGGCCAGTGCCTCGGCCTGCGCCATCTCGAGGTTGCCCTTTAATTCCTCTTCGCTGCGGACGATACGCATACCGCGTCCGCCGCCGCCGGCAGCAGCCTTGATGATGACCGGAAATCCGATCTCGCGGGCAAGTGCGATCGCTTCGTCAGCGTGTTCGATCGGGTCCGGGCTGCCCGGAAGGATCGGTACGCCGGCTGCCTGCATCGTTCTGCGGGCCTCGACCTTGTCGCCCATCATCGCGATGACTTCTGCGCGCGGGCCGATAAACTTGATATTGCAGTCCTCGCAGATCGTCGCGAATGTAGCCGACTCTGCAAGAAATCCATAGCCGGGGTGGATCGCGTCAACGTTCGTGATCTCCGCGGCACTGATGATCGCCGGGATGTTAAGATAGCTTTCCGCCGACGGATTGCCGCCGACGCAGATCGCTTCGTCCGCATAACGCACGTGCAGGGCTTCGCGGTCGGCCTCCGAATGGACGGCGACCGTCTTGATGCCCATCTCCTTGCACGTCCATATGATACGGCAGGCGATCTCACCGCGGTTTGCGATCAAAATTTTCCGGATCTCTCGCGTCATAAAAGATCAGCCACGAACTAACACCAATTTCACGAATAGGGAGAGAAAATAATTCGTGTTAATTCGCGTTAATTCGTGGCAAAAAAACTACTTCCTGATTCCGAAAAGCGGCTGGCCGTATTCGACAGGCTGGCCGTTCTCGACGTAGATCTTAACGATCTCGCCGCTCGCTTCGGCCTGGATCTCGTTCATCAGCTTCATCGCCTCGACGATGCAGACGACCGAATCGGGAGTGACCTTGCTGCCTTCTTTGACATAAGGCTCTTTGTCCGGGCCCGGAGCACGGTAGAACGTTCCGACGATCGGCGAGGTTATCTTGTGAAGTTCCTCTTCGGCAGGAGCGGCCGGTGCGGCTTCTGCGGTTGCCGGCGTTGCGGCCGGAGCCGCCTGCTGGACCTGAACCGGAGCAGCCTGGACGACCTGAGCCGTAACCTGCTTGCTGAGCCGGACGCGGATGTTCTCGTTCTCGAACTCGAAATCCGTGAAACCGTGCTCGTTCACCAACTCGGCGAGCTCGCGGAGCTCGTCCATGTTGAGCGAAGCCTCCGGCTCATGCTTCTTGCCGTGGCGTCCCTTCGTTCCTTCCGATTTGTCGTTTTCCATCGCTTTTGCCGAAGCCGTCTTGTCACTCATGGTGCCGTTGACCTCTTAGCTGCGTTGTTAGCCCTTAGCAGCAAGTTCACGCGGGTTGTCGACCAACTCGATCACCGCAAGCTCAGCGTTGTCGCCCGAGCGGCGGCCGAGACGAACGATGCGGGTATATCCGCCGTTGCGGTCTTTGTAGCGTGCACCGAGCTCGTCAAAAAGACGCTTCACTGCCTTGACGCCTGCAGTACGCTCGACCGGTTCTTTCGCTTCACCCTTCTTTCCGCGGAAACGGCTCTGCTCTTCCTTGAAGGTCGAGTTACCGGCGTGGAAGAAACGGGCAGCCTGGCGGCGAAGGTGCACTTCACGTGCCTTTGCATCGTCGCCGTCAAGCGACTGTGCCTTCTTCGCAAGCGTGATCGCCTTCTCAACGAACGGGCGAAGTTCTTTTGCCTTCGGGACCGTCGTAACGATGTGCTCCTTTTCGGCGTTGATCAGCGACGTCGCAAGGTTGCGGAGCATCGACATACGGTGCTCGGTCGTCCTTCCCAATTTACGGTGTGCTTTTAAATGTCTCATTGTCTTAAAGGATAAAGGCTGAAGGAGAAAGGCTAAAGAGTTCGCTTCAAAGCATTCTCCTTTATCCTTTCTCCTTTCTCCTTTAGTCTAGATCTCTTCCGCCTGAACCCGGGATCGGGTTGCCCTGCTCGTCAAAGTCCATTCCGAAATCGAGGCCCATGCCGTGAAGCAGGTCTTTGATCTCTGTCAGCGACTTCTTGCCGAAATTCTTCGTATGGAGCATGTCCTTCTCTGACCGCTTGATAAGGTCGCGGATCGAACGGATATCGGCGTTCTTAAGGCAGTTGTACGAACGGACCGAGAGCTCAAGCTCATCGACCGACTTATCGAGCAGGTCGTTCCGCATTAGCGGCGGGCGAGCGATGTCCTCGTACTTATATTCTTCTTCTTCCTCTTCGAAATTGATGAAGATCGACATGTGGTCCTTGACGAGCTTTGCCGCCAGGCCGATCGAATCTTCCGGCTTGACCGAACCGTCGGTCCAGACCTCGATCGTCAACTTGTCGAACTCAGTGTTCGAACCCTGACGGGTCTTGTCGACCGAATAGTTGACCTTCTTGATCGGCGAGTGGACCGAATCGACCGGGATGTAGCCGACCGAGAGGTCTTCGTCGTTGTTGAACTCGGCCGAAACGTATCCGCGGCCGCGCTTGAGGCGCATCTCGATGTTCAGCGTTCCGCTGCCATTGATGGTCGCGATATGGATACTGTCATCGAGCACTTCGACGTCGCCGTCTGCTTCGATATCCGCGCTGGTCACTTCGCCTGCGCCTTTCTTGCTGATCGTCAGGGTCTTCGAACCGCTGCCGTGCAGCACGAACGGGACCTGCTTCAGGTTCAGGATAACGTCGGTCGCATCTTCGACGACGCCCTTGATCGATGAAAATTCGTGCTCAACGCCTTCGATCTTAACGGCCGTAACGGCTGCTCCCTCGATCGACGAAAGCAGGGCACGGCGGATCGAGTTGCCGATCGTGGTTCCGAAACCGCGTTCGAACGGCTGTGCAAAGAACTTTCCGTACCGGTCGGTGAGAGTCTCGCTCTCGACGTTCAGCCGGCTTGGCATTTGGAAGTTGGTCCAATTGTTGCTTTGTGTCATAACGTGTTCTTTTTAAAAGTCCTATGAGTTGGCTTTGTCCCCGCGAATTCCGGAGCAAGAACGGGCTCCGTTTCGCAGCTACTTCAGCCAACTCGTTAAAGGTTACTACTTGCTGTAAAGCTCGACGATCAGCTGTTCGTTGATGTTCGAGTCAATGTCCTGCCGTGTCGGCATCGACGAGATCGCAACGCTCAGGTCCTTGCCTTCCGGCGAGATCCACGACGGACGGCCGCGGCCGGCAGCCGTCTGCCAGGCACCTTCGACGTGCGCGTTCTTGTGGCTCTTTTCCTTTACCGCAACGACATCACCGACCTTCACCTGGAACGAAGGGATGTTGACCTTGCGGCCGTTGACGAAAATGTGTCCGTGATTGACCAGCTGGCGGGCCTGGCGACGCGAGGTCGCAAAGCCTGAGCGGTAAACGACGTTGTCGAGACGGCGTTCAAGCATGAAGAGCAGGTTTTCACCGGTAACGCCCTTCTGGCGAAGTGCCTTCTCGAAGTAGTTGCGGAACTGTTTTTCGAGGATAAAGTAAATGCGCTTTACTTTCTGCTTTTCGCGGAGCTGCTGGCCGTAACCGGCAAGCATCTTGCGGCGGGCAGCACCGTGCTGTCCCGGCGGGTTGGTTCCCCGCTTTTCGATAGCGCATGAGGGCTTGAAGCAGCGGTCGCCCTTGAGAAATAACTTTCCACCTTCGCGGCGGCACAGACGGCACACCGCATCTCTATATCTAGCCATAATTTTCTCGCTTTCAGCGAGATCGTTCCGGAACCGGTTTAGCCGTCCGTGACCTCGCGAAAAAGTTTACAGGAGCCTCTGCCCCCTTCGTCCTTTAGATTGAAGTTTATTTTAGACCGCGTATCGCGGCCCAAAACCCAAAATCTGATACCTAAAACCTGGATCCGCAGGTTCTCAGACGCGTCGGCGCTTCGGCGGACGGCATCCGTTGTGCGGGATCGGCGTGGTGTCGCGGATCGTGGTCACGCGGATGCCTGCCTGGTTGATCGCACGGATAGCCGATTCGCGGCCGCCGCCCGGTCCTTTGACACGGACCTCGGCTTCACGCATGCCGGCTTCAAGAGCCTTGCGTGCCGCCTCGCCCGCCGCCTGCTGGGCTGCGAACGGGGTGCCCTTACGCGAACCGCGGAAACCGCGTGCCCCCGACGAGGACTGAGCGATCAGGTTGCCCTGGGTATCGGTGATCGAGATCAGCGTGTTGTTGAAAGACGCCGAGACGTGCACGATACCGACCGGAATATTCTTCCGCTCTTTCTTCTTAAAAGTCTTCTTTCCTTTTGCTGGTGCTTTTGCCATTTTCGTGTTCGTTGTTCGTTGGTCAATGTTCGCTGTTGTTAGGGCCGCTGAATATCAACAACGAACCACGAACCGCGAACAACCAACTGCTTACTTCTTGCCCGGTGCCTTCTTCTTGGCGACGGCGGCTTTACGCGGGCCCTTGCGGGTGCGTGCGTTCGTCGATGTACGCTGGCCGCGAACCGGCAGGCTGCGGCGGTGACGAAGGCCGCGGTAGCAGCCGATGTCCATAAGACGTTTGATGTCCATCTGGATACGCTTACGGAGGTCGCCCTCAACATCGCCTTCCTGATCGAGGATCGTACGGATCTTGTTGAGTTCGTCCTCACTCAGATCGCGGATCTTCGCGTCGATGCTGATGTCGGCCTTGCCGAGGATCTCAGTCGCGCGGGACTTCCCGACGCCGTAAATGTACGTCAAACCAATTTGTGCCCTCTTGTTGGGCGGTAGATCAACTCCTGCTACGCGAGCCATATTCTCTCCTAAACCTTATCCTTGTCGCTGTTTATGCTTCGGGTTATCACAAATGACCCGGACAATGCCTTTACGGTGAATGATCTTGCACTTATCGCAGATCTTTTTTACAGACGGACGCACTTTCATAATCTTTCAGCCTCTACTTGTAGCGATAGGTGATACGCCCGCGGCTCAGATCGTACGGTGAAAGTTCGACCAGCACCTTGTCGCCGGGCAGGATGCGGATGAAATTCTTCCGCATTTTCCCTGAGATGTGGGCCAAAACTTCGTGCTTGTTCTCGTCGACCGCGACCTTGAACATCGCGTTCGGCAGCGTCTCAAGCACGGTGGCCGTCACCTCTATCGCATCTTCTTTTGCCATAAAACATTAGCCCAGTTAGCTGACTACTTGGGCAAACTACCAATGTTAATCAATTCCGTGCCGTTTTTCAAGTTACGCTGTGACGGTTTCTGACTTTGCAGAACCCAACTGCCGCTTCTGCTCTTTCGTCAGCGTTAGTATCTCCGGCCCGTTCGGCGTAACGGCGATCGTGTGTTCAGCGTGTGCCGAGGCCTTGCCGTCGAGCGTCACGACCGTCCACTGGTCGGCGAGCGTCTTCGTCTGGTGCGTGCCCAGGTTGAGCATCGGCTCGATCGCAAAACAATATCCGGCACGGATCTTCTCGCGTGTTCCCGGACGCCCGTAATTCGGTATCTGCGGTGCCTCGTGCATCCGGCGGCCGATGCCATGGCCGGTGTAATCGCGGACGATGCCGTAACCGAATTTCTCGGCATGCGACTGAACGGCGTGGCCGATGTCGCCGACCCGCTTGTTCGGCCAGCACTGCTGGATCGCATGGTCAAGGCACTCCTCGGTGACGCGGATAAGCTGTTTCAGCTCGTCCGCAACCTCGCCGACCGGGATCGTCGTCGCGGTATCGCCGACAAACCCGTCGAGCGTGCATGCCATATCGAGCGAAATAATGTCGCCTTCCTCAAGCGGCCGCTCGTTCGAAAAACCGTGCACGATCTGCTCATTCACCGACGCACAGATCGCGAACGGGAACGGCACCATTCCGTGCGGGGCGTAGCCGATAAAGGTCGGGATCGCACCGGCGTCCCGCATCATCTTCTCCGCGACGGCGTTAAGTTCAAGCGTGGTGACGCCCGGCTTCACCATCGAACGCAAAGTCTCGCGGACCTCGGCGATCAATTCGCCGACGGCTCGCATTTTCTCAAGGTCTTTCTGTGACTTTGCTACGATCATTCGCTTTCCAAACAATATGCCGGCCGCGGTGCTCAGGAACTCTTTTGTCCGCGAAGCTCCGGCCATCAGTGATCAGATCAGGCTTTTCAATTCGGCGTAGATCGCCTCGACGTCGCCCGTTCCGTCGACCCGGCTCAAACGGCCGGAGTTTTCGTAATATTCAATGAGCGGCTTTGTCTGCTCATCGTATGTCTCAAGCCGTGCCGAAACGCTTTCTTCGTTGTCATCCGCCCGATGGTTGAGCTGCGTATCCGGATGAAGGTCGCAGACGTTATCGGTTTTCGGCGGCTTTGAGTAGATATTGTATATCTCTCCGCAAACCGGGCAGTTTCGCCTGCCGGTCAGTCGTTTCAGGAGCTCGCCTCGCGGCACATCGACCTCGATCGCCCTGATCTCAAATCCCTGCTCGCTTGCAAGGTCTTCAAGCTGCGCAGCCTGCACCGCCGTCCGCGGATACCCGTCCAGGATATAACCGCTCCTGCAATCGTCACGAGATGTCCTATCCCGCACGATCTTGTATGTAATGTCGTCCGAGATAAGCTTCCCGGATTTCATGATCTCCTGCACTTCCCGTGCAAGCGGAGTATCGAGCGTTTTCATCTCCCGGAACATGTCGCCGGTCGAGATCTGCGGAATCCCTTCCCGCTCCTGGAGCAGCCTTGCCTGCGTTCCTTTGCCGGCACCGGGTGCGCCTATCAATACGATTATCTTGTCCATCAATCTATTTCACCGCCGAGACGCTGAGACGCAGAGAAAAGACTTAGCAAGATGAGCCCGCAACTGCATTCCGTCGATCCCGGGCGTCTTCGTTCCTGCTAAATAGATCTCTGCGTCTCAGCGTCTCAGCGGTTAGATCTCTCCTAGCTTCTGCGGCCGCGGAGACGCGAGCCTGCACCGAGGAATCCTTCGTAATTCCGCATCACCAGCTGAGCCTCGATCTGTGCGATGGTGTCCATCGCGACGCCAACGAGGATGAGCAGCGACGTTCCGCCGAAGAAGAACTGATAGCCGAGGCCGGTCGGTATCCAGCTAAGGCCGGGCGTCGCCGTAAGAAAGGCATCGAGCGAATCGCCTATGAACGGCAGCCTTCCGACACGGAAGCCGCTGAGCAGCACCTGCGGGATGAACGCGACGAGTGCAAGGTAGATCGCACCGACGGTCGTCAAACGCGTCAGGATGGTGTTCAGGTAATCCGCGGTCGGTGCACCGGGGCGAATACCCGCGATGAAGCCGCCGTGTTTCCTGAGGTTATCCGCGACGTCGTCCACATTGAACACGATCGTGATGTAGAAGAACGTAAAGATAACGATCAGCGAAATGAAGATCAGTTCGTAATACGGGTCGCCGCCGTGAAACTGCTGGAAGAACGCATGGATCTTCGAGAGCATCGAGTTCGGATCGTTCGGGTCCGGCGGAAATGCCGACAGAATGGTCGGCGGCATTGCCAGCACCGAAGATGCGAAGATCACCGGGATAACACCGCCCATGTTGATCTTCAGCGGCAGGCTTGTTTCCTGTCCCTGGAAGACCTGGTTGCCGACCCGGCGGCTCGCGTAGCTTATCGCTATCTTGCGGCGTGCCGACTCGACATAGACGATGACCGCGATCAACGCGATCATTACCGCCAGCAGGAATACAACGCCGAGCGAAGCCATCGCGTCGCCCGAGCGGACGCGGTCTGAGACCTGAAGCACCGCGTTCGGAAGCCCGATCACGATACCGGCGAAGATGAGCAGCGAAATACCGTTGCCGACGCCGCGTTCGGTGATCTGTTCACCGAGCCACATTACGAATATCGTTCCGGTCGTCAGTGTAACGACGATCATGATCGTCGCGGCCCACGTGTTGTCAATAATGCCGTTGCGGCTAAGCCACGTCGCGACAAAGAATGTCTGCACCGAGCACAGGACGACCGTCAGGTAGCGGGTCCACTGGTTCAGCTTCTGACGGCCGACCTCGCCCTCTTCCTGTATCTTTTTGACTGCCGGCGAAAGCACCGGCATCAATTGCATGATGATCGACGCCGTGATGTACGGCGTCACGCCCAAAGCAAAAACAGAGATCGTGCGGAAGTTACCGCCCGAGAAAAGGTCGAGTACGCCGAGCAGCGTGCCTGCAACCTCGTTCCACATTTGTTCGAGGCGGACCTTGTCAACGCCCGGTGCCGAAACGTGGGCACCAAGGCGGTAGATCGCCAGCAGTCCGAGCGTAAACAAAATGCGTTTACGCAGCTCCGGAACGCTGAACATATTCTGAACGGCCGCGAAAAACTTCTCCATATTCTCCTGGTGGTCAGTCTGGGGTGGTCTGCTTACAGCGGCGGCGGCACGAGGCTTTCAAGCCCTGCCGCCCGTCCGCGCGTCACTGTCCACTTTTACGCTGCTGCTTCGGCAGCTTTGACAATTTCCGTGGCGGAACCGCCGGCCTTCTCGATCTTGTCCTTGGCAGTCTTCGTAAAACGGTGTGCCGAGATCTTGAGGGATTTCGTAACTTCGCCGTTGCCGAGGATCACCAGGTCATGCTTTGCCTTTTTAATAAGGCCGCGCTCGTGGAGGATCTCCGGGGTCACTTCGTCGCCCGAGTTAAAGTTCGCTTCGATCTTTGCGAGGCTGATCTCGATCCACTGCTTCTTGAAGATGTTGGTGAATCCGCGCTTGGGCAAACGACGCTGCAGCGGCATCTGTCCGCCTTCGAATCCGGGGCGGCTGCTGTAGCCCGAGCGTGACTTCTGGCCCTTGTTACCGCGGCCCGAGGTTTTGCCGAGCCCCGATCCCGGTCCACGGCCGACGCGCTTCTTTTTGTGCGTTGAGCCAGGTGCCGGCTTAATATTGTTAAGTGATAATGCCATTATCTTTTCCTCTAAAATAGCGGATCGTGAAAACTTGACCGCTTACAGCATACGTCGTCTGAGCGACTTTATCTATTCGCGGGCCGCCGTCAACGACCAACACAAACTATTCAACGATACGCAGAAGGTGCGGGATCTTTTCGACGATGCCGCGCATTGCCGGTGTGTCCGGACGCTCGACCGTCTGGTTGAGCTTCGTGATTCCGAGGCTCTTGACGATGTCTTTCTGCTTTTTGGAATATCCGATCGAGCTGCGATAGTACTGGATCTTGATGTTCCCGCTATTCGTGTTTTCCGTTTTCTTTGCCATGATCTTAAAAATCAGTTGTCAGTCGTCAGTTGCCAGCCTGCGGGATTCATTTCGGTTCGCTTTACTGCTTACCGCTTACCGCTAACTGCTTACTGCTTACACCAACTCTTCGACCTGCTTGCCGCGGAGCCTTGCTACCTCGAGCGGGTCCTTCATCCGTGTCAGGCCGTTGAACGTAGCACGGACAACGTTATGAGCGTTGCTCGATCCGAGGATCTTCGTGCGGACGTTGTGCACGCCGAGAGCCTGCAGGACGAGGCGGACAGCACCGCCTGCGATAACGCCGGTACCTTCGGCTGCCGGCTTGAGCAATACGCGGCCTGCACCGAACTCACCGATGATCTCGTGCGGCAGGGTGCCCTCGATAAGCGGAACGCGGATGAGGTTGTTCTTTGCAGCCTCGACCGCTTTCTTGATCGCGTTCGGCACTTCCTTCGCCTTACCGGTACCGAAGCCGACGTGGCCGGCCTCGTCGCCGACGACGACCAGAGCCGCGAACGACATGTTCTTACCGCCCTTGACGACCTTCGTGACGCGGTTGATCTGGATGAGCTGGTCCTTGAGGATCAATCCGTTCGGAGAAATTCTTTGCTTGTTATTCATTGCTGTTATCTTCGTTCGCTCCGTTGGCGGTTGCTTCGCCCTTGTTCAGGCCGCCCTCGCGGGTCGCGTCGATCAACGCCTTGACCCGGCCGTGATAAACATAGCCGCCGCGGTCGTAAACAACGCTCGAGACGCCTGCCGCGATCGCACGCTCGGCAATGGCCTTGCTGACCGCCGATGCTGCCGCGATGTTTCCGCCCGTACCTTCGAACGCCTTCTCGGCCGTCGAGGCCGTCGCCAGCGTTTTGCCGTTGACGTCGTCGATCACCTGGGCGTAGATATGGTTCAGGCTGCGGTAAACGGCCAACCTCGGCCGCTCTGCGGTGCCGCGAACTTTCTTGCGAATGCGGCTGTGCACTCCGCGACGAATATCTGCTCTGCTCTTCTGTGCCATATGTTTAGTTCCAAATTCTGTATTCCAAATTCCAGGCCCGTTGGTAGTTCAGAACCTGGAATATGGAATCTGGAATTACTTGCCCGTTTTGCCGGGTTTCAATTTGTACAGCTTGTCCGCGTAACGAACGCCCTTACCTTTGTACGCATCCGGCTTGCGGAGGCGGTTCAACTCAGCGGCCACCTGGCCGAGCAGCTGTTTGTCGATGCCCGTCAGGGTCAGCGTCAGCTGGTACTGGTTGATCGAAGCCTTCGTGTTGACGCGTTCGGCCTTGGCTTCGATGCCTTCCGGCAGCGCGTATTCGATCGGGTGCGAATACCCGAGGGCGAACACGATCTTATTGCCCTGAACGTCAGCCTTATAACCGACGCCGACGAGGTCCATTTCCTTCTTGAAGCCTTCGGTCACGCCGACGACCGCGTTGTTCGCGAGTGCGCGTGCGAGGCCGTGGAACGCCGCGTCGTCATCGTTGGTGCGCTCGGCAACAAGTGAGCCTTCTTCCTGCTTGAACGTAATGCCCTGCGGGATCGGCGTGGTCAGCGTGCCTTTCGGCCCTTTGACCTCGAGCTGCGATTCGTTGATGTTGACCGTTACGCCCGACGGGATCGTGATCGGTTTCTTTCCTACTCGTGACATATTTTTATGCGGATTGGGTGACGAGCCGGGCACCGATGCCCCTCGTCCTTCATCCATTTATCTTTAATAAACTACTGCAAGGATCTCGCCGCCGATGTTCTCCTTGCGGGCGTTCTTGCCGCTCATCAGGCCGCGCGACGTCGATACGATATTGACGCCGTAGCCGCCGAGAACCTTCGGGATGTCGGTCGCGCCGACGTAAACGCGGCGGCCCGGACGCGATACCCGCGACAGGTGCGTGATCGAGGACGTACCCTTCGTGTCGTAACGAAGGAAGATGCGGATGACGTACTTGATGCCTTCGCCCTTCGTCGTGTAATTGTTGATGTAGCCTTCTTCCTTCAGGATCCGGGCAACTTCCATCTTCAGCTTCGAACCGGGGATATCGACCCGCGTGTGGTTCGCAGCGATGGCGTTGCGGATTCGTGTCAGCATATCGGCTATTGGATCTGTCATTACTATTAACTCCGTCTAAATATTGCGGTGGTTCGCGTCCGACGCGCCTTCCGCATTCAAAAACTGTTTACCAGCTTGATTTCACGACTCCCGGGATCTGGCCTTCGAGTGCCAGCTTGCGGAGAGCGACGCGCGAGATACCGAACTTGCGGACGAAACCCCGGGGGCGTCCCGACTGCGAGCAGCGGTTGCGGACGCGGATCGGGCTGGCATCGCGCGGCATCTTCTGGAGCTTCATCACTGCTTCATCGACCTGTTCGACCGACGAGGCCGGGTTGTTGATGATCTTCTTGAGCTCAGCGCGGCGTTCTGCCCAGTTGGCGACCATCCGCTTCCGCTTTTCGTTCTTTACGACTTTACTGATCTTTGCCATTTGTCTCTCTTAGTTCTGTCTAAAGGGCATTCCCATCGCTTTCAGCAGCGAGCGAGCCTCTTCGTCATTGCGAGCGGTGGTAACGATCGAGATGTTCATACCGCGCGTCTTGTCGACCTTGTTAAAATCGATCTCCGGGAAGATCAACTGTTCGCGAATGCCGAGCGTGTAGTTGCAGCGGCCGTCGAATGCCTTGCACGAGATGCCTCGTAAGTCGCGGACGCGGGGCAGCGCCACCGAGATCAGGCGATCGAGGAACTCGTACATGCGGTCGCCGCGAAGCGTGACCATCGTACCGATGTTCATTCCCTGACGAAGCTTGAAGGCGGCGATAGATTTCTTTGCCTTCGTGACGACCGGCTTCTGGCCGGTGATCGCCTTCAGTTCCTCGGCTGCGACGTCGAGGATCTTAGCGTTTGCGCTTGCTTCGCCGAGGCCCATGTTGACGACGATCTTTTCGATCTTCGGCACCGCCATCGGGTTCTTGATGTCAAATTCCTTGGCGAGTGCCGGGGCGACATCGTTCCTGTATTTGTCTTTTAGTCTTGCCATTGTTTGATGTTTCCTTGTTTGGGTCTCGCGTCAGCCGCGTTTCCAAACCTCAAACTATTCTTCCGTCTGATCTTCTTTGGTCTTCTTCGGCTCTTTCTTGCCGAAAACGTTAACGACCGGGATCACTTCGCCGCTCTTTGCGACGCGGACCTTTTCACCGTTGCGGACCTCGTACTTCACGCGGGTCGGCTTGCCGGTCTTCGGGTCGATCAATGCGACGTTCGAAACGTTTACCCAGGCTTCCTGTTCGAGGATGCCGCCTTCCTGGTTCAGCTGCGGGACCGCCTTTTTGTGACGCTTGACGATCATCGCACCTTCGACCTTGACCTTGCCGGACCGTGCGTCAACAGCGATCACCTTGCCGCGGAGCGGCTGGCGGTTGCCGTTGCTGTCGTAACGGTTGTATTCCTTGCCGGCGATAAAGACCACCTGGTCGCCGCGTTTGATCTTGCTCTTTACCGTACCTGTTTTCTGAGTTTTCATCTTCTTACTCATTAAGCCGCCCTTGCGTCCGCGTTCCGGCTATTTAGCCGGCGGCCGGACGGGGCCCTGAACTACTTAGATGACCTCCGGTGCAAGCGAAACGATCTTCATGAAGTTCTTCTCACGAAGTTCCCTTGCTACGGGGCCGAAAACGCGTGTCCCGATCGGGGATCCGTCGTCCTTGATAAGCACCGCTGCGTTCTCGTCGAAGCGGATGTAGCTGCCGTCCTTGCGGCGAACTTCCTTGCGGGTGCGGACGATAACCGCGTTGTAAACCTTGCCTTTTTTGGCGGTGCCGTCGGGTGAGGCTTCCTTTACTGTGACCTTGATCTTGTCACCAAGGCGGGCGATCTTCGACGTCTGTCTCTTATACACATCTGACGCTGCCGACGAGTTCCGAA
>JAUCQE010000377.1 GCA_030372865.1 Pyrinomonadaceae bacterium | reverse complement strand
CTACAACGTATCATATATGAAACGCCGAGGATGTCAAGAGGTTTTTATTTGAAAATGCACATTATGTCGAGTAAAATGCTTGTAACTGATTCACAACAAAACACTTCCCTGTCCCAACAGGGTGCGGGACAAGCCCGGGACAAGGGCGGAAAACCCGCCCGTGTCCCAAAAGGCGAGGCCGCCGAACCCGCCGCGAAGCTTAAAAGCTCCACCGCGGGCCGGCGGCCCTGCCAAAACCAAACTATCTTTTACTTCGAAACGCGTTTGGCCGACCACGAATCATCGGCGTTCCCGCCGAACGAAACATTGCCGCCCATCGTGTCGCCGCTGACCTTTCCGGTAAAGAAAAGCGTCAGAGCATTGTCGCCATAGCTGATCGTGTAGCTGAACGAGATGTCGTCGCCCTTAATGGTGCCCGTCAGCGGCACATCGCCGTTCTGCCGTTTTACGGTGCCGGTCAGCTTTTCGCCCTCGACGTTGAAGACGACCTTGAAGGGCCGTGCTCCGCCGGGCGTGTTAAAGGTGCCTTCCCAACCGCCGGCGACCGACGACTGCTGTGCCCAAACCGAGCCCGCGGCCGCGAGCATTACAAACAGACTCAACAATATTGTTCGTTTCATGGCTATTTTAGGTGCTTCTTAAAGAAAGCAAGCGTTCGTTCCCATGAGAGCTTTGCCGACGCCTCGTCATACCTCGGCGTCGTGTCGTTGTGAAATCCATGCTGCTTGCCGTCGTACATATAAGATTCGAACTTCTTCTTATTCGTTGTCAGCGCTTCCTCGTAGGGCTTGATGCCTTCGTTGATCCGCTGGTCGTTGCCGGCATAGTGGAACTGGATCGGAGCCGAGATCTTCGGCACGTCGGCGATGCCCGCCTGGCGGCCGTAGTAGGCAACACCGGCGTTCAGGTCCTTGCCGAGCATCACCGCAAGCTGGTTGACCATGCCGCCGCCGAAACAGAAACCGACCGCACCGAGCTTTTTCGTGCTGTCGGGCCGTGCCTTCAGCCACTTCGCGGAGGCGATGAAATCCTCGGTCATCTTCTTGGCGTCGACCTCGCGGAAAAGCGCCGCTCCCTTCTGCTCGTCGCCGGGATAACCGCCGACCGACGTCAATCCGTCCGGAGCATAAGCCATGTAGCCCGCCTTCGCAAGCCTTCGGGCGACGTCCTCGATATACGGGTTGAGCCCGCGGTTCTCGTGGATGACCAGAACGGCGGGAAACTTTTTGCCCTTCGCCGGCTTCGCGAAATAACCCTTGATCGAGCCGTTGCCCAAGGGCGACTGCACGGTCTCGTATCCGGTCTTGATGTCCTTGTCCTTAGGATCGACCGTCTGCGCCCAAGCATAATTCGGCGTCAGGCTCTGGACGATCGCCGCAACCGTCAGCCCGCCGACGGCAAACTTGCCGAGGCCTGCGAAAAAAGCTCGCCGGTCGATTTCACCGTGCTGCCACTCGTGGAAAAGGTCGAGCAATTCCTGCGGATATTCATCTGCCGTCTTTCGTTCCATATTTTCTCCTTGATTGGTAAAGAGTACTTCAGCCGCCTTCGGTTTTCAATGTATTTGGCCGGGCCTTGCTTTTTGCTTCGGTTCGGTTACAATCGCGGGCAAACCACTATGAGCACCCATCGACACACCCTCGCCGCCATTCGCATCACCGCCGTTTCCCTGATCATTATGTTCGCCTTTGGCGGCCTTGCAGAGGCAGCCGTCGCCGATTTTGACCGCGACGGCAAAACGGATTTCTGGATCTTCCGCCCAAGCACAGGGCAATTGCTGTCTCTTATACACA
>JAUCQE010000376.1 GCA_030372865.1 Pyrinomonadaceae bacterium | reverse complement strand
GGTCGATAAGACGATGGACAAAGCACTCGAGGCGATGAAGGCGGCCGGTGCGACGCTCGTCGATGTGCGTATGGATTCAATCGGGAAATACGGCGATGCGGAGTTTCAGGTGCTGCTTTATGAATTCAAAGCGGGGCTCGAAAAATACCTCGCCGAACGCGGCGGCGACCACAAGACGCTGAACGACCTGATCCAGTTCAACATCGATAATGCCGCACGCGAAATGCCGTATTTCAAGCAGGGCATTTTCGAAACGGCTGCGAAGAAAGGGCCGCTGACGACAAAGGAATATACCGACGCTCTTGCCTTGAGCAAACGCCTGACACGCGAGGAAGGCATCGACGTCGTGATGGACAAGGAAAAGCTTGACGCTTTGGTCGCTCCGTCGAACGCACCGACATGGATGATCGACACGGTGAACGGCGATTGCGGTAGCGGGTATGTTTCGAGTTCGTCGATCGCGGCGGTGTCGGGTTATCCCAATATCACCGTGCCGGCAGGGTTTGAAAAGGAAGTGCCGCTCGGCATTTCATTCTTCGGCAGGGCGTGGTCGGAAGCGACGCTGATCCGGCTCGCGTACTCATTCGAACAGGCAACGAAGGCGCGGCGGCAGCCGAAGCTGCTTTCGACATTTCAGTGATGGTTTGCGAGCATTCGCAGGCCGTCGAGCGTGAGCGTTTCGTCGATGTGGTCGAAGACCGTGATGGCCGAAGCGATCAGGCCGACGTAACCGCCGGTCGCGACGACGCAAGGGATCTTCGCACTCGGTATCTCCGCAAGAAAGCGGCGGACGAGGCCTTCGATCATTCCGGCATAGCCGAAGTAAATGCCGGAGCGGATGGCCTCGATGGTCGAATTACCGATCAGCGACTGCGGCTCGATGATCTCGACCTGCGGAAGCTTTGCGGCCTTTAAATGAAGTGCTTCGGACATCGCGGCGATGCCCGGAGCAATCACGCCGCCGCGGTATTCGTTTTCTTCCGTGACGATGTCGATGGTCGTCGCGGTGCCGAGGCTGCAGACGATGACCGGGCGGCCGTATTTGTGTGATGCGGAATATGCGTTGACGAGGCGGTCCGCACCGACGGCGGTCGGCGGTTCGTAGCGGATCGAGAAGCCGAAGTCCATGTTGCTCGTCACGAAGAGCGGCGTGACCATGAAAACGCTGCGGCAGACCTCGCGGATGGTGTCGTCGAGTTCGGGCACGACGGACGAAACGATGATGCGGTCGATTGGCCCGACGCGCGTGTTCATGAAGACGAGGCGGTCAAACTTCAACTCATCGACGGTGTAGTCGCGTTTTGTGCCGATGGAAAAGCGGTGCAGAAGTTCCGAGCCTTCATACACCGCGAACTTGATGGTCGAGTTTCCGATATCGATGGCAAGAAGCATCGCAGAGGGGCGGGTTTATCCCTGAAGCGGAAGGCCGTCGTAGATAACGTTCCAACCGTTCTTTCGGCTAGTGTTAAGGCTCTTGGAAAACCAGTGCTGGGCGGCCTGCGGGTCGTCGTAAAGCTGGACCGCCGGCAGTGCCTCGCGAGGGTCGACGCGGCAGATCGCGGCTCCGGCAGGTGCGCTCTTGATGCAGAGCAGGGCGATCATGTTCTCTTTCTGCATCACCGCGGTGCGGAGCACAAGGGAGTCGTTGTCGGCCTCGAAATCATCGAATTCCGCCATGGCCTCGTCGAATTCTTCGTCGAACTCGAATTCGAACTCGAACTCCGGATTTTCATCAAACTCGCTACTCATAAGGGTAACTACAAATTACACGCTTCGCGGGCAAAGTTCAATCCATGTTTAGGCGCGGCGGACGCGGCGGACGTCGCCTGCCTGTACGACGCGGACGCTGCCGTCGGGCAATGCGACCCTCAATGCTCCGTTATCTTCCAGCCCGTCGGTGATGCCTTCAAAGGTTTCGTTATCCAATGTGACGGTGACCTCCTTGCCGGAAAAGTACGTCGAACGCTGCTGCCACTCGCGGCGGATCGCGGCGGGGCCGTCAGTTGAATTGAGGACGTCGTAAAAACGGATGAGATACCGCGAGACGCGTTCGGCTAGTTCATTCACCGATGGAACTGTCGTCGATTCAGCTTCGATCGACGTCGCGGTCTCGGCGATCTCGGGCGGGAAATTCGTCGAGCGGATGTTGATGCCGATGCCGACGACGACGGCGAGGCCTTTCGGGGTCTCGGCTGTTTCGGCGAGGATGCCGCAGATCTTTCGGT
>JAUCQE010000375.1 GCA_030372865.1 Pyrinomonadaceae bacterium | reverse complement strand
TCGATCTCGACGGCGGCATACTCACAACCACGGGAAAGGGAAGCAAGACACGGCGCGTCCCCATCGGCTCGAGTGCTGTCGAGTGGGTCAAAAGCTACCTCGCCCTTCGGCGAAAGAACGAGAATATCGGTGCCGAAAACCTCTTCGTCACCCCGCTCGGCAGGCCGATGAACCGCCAGCAGATACACGGTTTCATCAAGAATTACGCCGAACGCTGCGGCTTCGAGAATGTGTCGCCGCACACACTCCGCCATTCATTTGCGACGCATCTCGTCCAAAACCGTGCCGATATCCGCAGCGTCCAGCAGATGCTCGGCCACGCCGACATCTCGACCACACAGATCTATACCCACATCACCGACGCACACCTCAAAAAGGCTTACGAAAATTTCCACCCACGGTCGAGAAAGCCGACAGGCAAGGAGTAAATCTTCACGTTCAGCGTCGGTTGTGCTATTGTTTTATCGCCTCAAAAACATATGAACGAAGAGATCACTTTCTCTGGCGACAAAGCATCGCCAAAGGACGGTTCCCGCCGCGACTTTCTAAAGAAAACAGCGGTCGCCGGCATCGGCATTGCGGCCATCAACATTTCTGATGTCGTTCCCGCCGTGGCCAGCGAGCCTGCGGTCGTTAACGGTATTCCGGTTGAGCGGATGTTGGTCGCGCTTAACGTCAACGGCAAGGAGCACACGTTGCCGATCGACACGCGGACCTCGATGCTCGATGCGCTCCGCGAACAGCTTGAAATGACGGGCTCGAAAAAGGGCTGCGACCATGGCCAGTGCGGAGCATGTACCGTGATCATCGACGGCCGCCGTCAGCTTTCGTGCCTAACGCTCGCGGCGATGTGCGACGGGCGAAAGGTCACGACCATCGAAGGCCTGGCCGAGGGCGATAAGCTTCACCCGATGCAGGCCGCGTTCGTTGAACGCGATGCGATGCAGTGCGGCTATTGCACGCCCGGCCAGATCTGCTCCGCCGTCGCGATGCTTGAAGAGGCAAAGAACGGCGACGCGAGCTTCGCGACCCAGAATCTCAACGCCATTGCCCGCGGACAAAAGCTGACAAAGGCCGAGATACAAGAACGGATGAGCGGCAACATTTGCCGATGCGGGGCATATCCGAACATCGTTGCCGCGATCGAGGACGTTCAGGCAGGAGGTGCGAATGAGGCCGTTTGCATTCAAGCGTGTAGCCGCTAACGAAGCTGCCGTAAAGCTCGTCGCCGCCAATAAGGACGCGAGGTTTATCGCCGGCGGGACGAACCTTATCGACCTGATGAAAGAGGGCATCGACCGCCCGAACGAGCTGGTCGATATCTCCCGCATACCGCTTAACTTGATCCGTTCGCTGGGCGGAAACGGAGTTTCGATCGGAGCCCTGGCAAAGAACTCTGATACTGCCAACCATCCGCTCATCCGTCAGGGTTATCCGTTGCTGACGCAGGCGATACTTTCCGGAGCCTCGCCGCAGATACGCAATATGGCGACGAACGGCGGCAACCTTATGCAGCGAACGCGTTGTGCATACTTTTACGATCTCGGCACGCCCTGCAACAAACGTCAGCCGGGCTCGGGCTGCAGCGCGAAGGAAGGGCTTAACCGCTACTCGGCGATATTCGGCTGGAGCGATTCGTGCGTTGCCGTGCACCCGTCGGACATGTGCGTCGCACTTGCCGCTCTCGACGCGACCGTTAAGATACGCACCGTCGACGGCGGCGAGCGGAAGATGAACTTTACGGCGTTTCACCGCCTTCCCGGCGACAAGCCGGAATTGGACAATAATCTTTCGCACGGCGAAATGATAGTCTCGATCGATATTCCGGCGAACAAATTTGCGGCAAACAGCTATTACCTGAAGATCCGCGACCGGTCGAGCTATGCGTTTGCCCTCGTATCGGTCGCGGTCGGGCTTGAGATCGACAAGGGCCTGATCAAGAACGCCCGCATTGCACTCGGCGGTGTTGCCCATAAGCCTTGGCGAGCCGAAGAAGCGGAGCGATTCATCGAAGGAAAGCAGGCCGATGCCGCCCTTTTCCAGCAAGCCGCCGAGCTTGCATTACGCGGTGCAAGGCCGCTCTCAGAGAACGGCTACAAGGTCAAACTCGCCCAGCGTGCCATTGCTCGTGCACTCAGGAGGGCGGCAAACGTATGATGAACGACGATCTAAAGAACCAGCCGAGCCGCGTCGATGGCCGAGCAAAGGTGACCGGCAAAGCGACCTACATTGCCGAGTTCCGCTTTCCGAACCTTGCATACGCGTACCTGGTGCCCGCGACAATTGCCCGCGGCGAGGTCCGCGATATCGACACCGCCGAAGCAGAAAAGCAGCCGGGCGTCATTAGAATATTCACGCACAAAAACGCACCGAAACTAGCCGTGCAAATGCCGGACGAGGAGTTCGGCGAAAAGAGCCGGCAATTTTATGCGTTGACCACGAACACCGTGCTCTTCAGCGGACAGCCCGTCGCCGTCGTCGTCGCTGAAAGTTTCGAACAGGCTCGCTTTGCCGCCGGTATGGTAAAGGTCGACTACGAAAGCCAGACGCCGTCCACCGACCTCCGAAAGGTCCTGGACAAAGGCATACCGAGCCGTCAGCGGCCTGTCCGCGGCACCCCTGACGAAGCGTTCGCTGCTGCCGAGGTCAAGGTCGAGGCTGAATACACCATCCCGATCGAGCACCATAACGCGATGGAGCCACACGCCACGGTTGCGAATTGGGACGGCACTAAGCTAACGGTTTACGACAAGACCCAGGGCGTCGAGGGCGTAAAGAACTATCTTGCGACCACCTTTGGGATCGACAAGGCGAACATTTCGGTGCTCTCGCCGTTCGTCGGCGGGGCATTTGGTGCGTCGCTTCGTGTCACGCCGAACACGCTGCTGGCAGTGATGGCATCGCGTGAGCTCAAGCGGCCCGTGAAACTGGTTTATTCGCGCCGCCAACTGGCGACCGCACACGGCTATCGCCCGGCGTCAATACAGAACATAAAGATCGCAGCCGAAAAAGGCGGGAAGCTTTCGGCAATCATCCATAGCGCGGTCCACAATAC
>JAUCQE010000374.1 GCA_030372865.1 Pyrinomonadaceae bacterium | reverse complement strand
GGAATACGAGATACACAGCGCTGTCTCGTGGGCTCGGAGATGTGTATAAGAGACAGCCGGCGTCACCTATCTTATGAAAAAGCACAAAGTCGCTGTTTTCAATGGATACGGAAAGATCACCGGAAAGGGCAAGGTCGAGATCGCCCTTGCAGACGGCAAGAAAGAGACCATTGAGACGAAGAACATCATCATTGCGACCGGTTCAGTTGTCCGCCCGATCCCAGGCTTCGAGGTCGACGGAAAACAGGTCGTGAATTCGGACCAGATCCTCGAACTAGACAGGGTACCGAAGTCGATGATCGTCATGGGCTCCGGTGCGGTCGGTGTTGAATTCGCGAGCGTTTACCACCGTTTTGGCTGTGAAACGACCGTCGTCGAACTGATGGACCGGATCGTGCCGATCGAAGACGCAGACGTTTCCAAAGAACTCGCACGTGCCTTCAAAAAGCAGGGCATCAAATGCGAGACCGGGATCAAGCTCGACAAACTCGAAAAGAACAAGAAGGGTGTCAAGGTCTCCGGCAAGAACGCGAAGGGCGAGGACGTGTCTTTCGAAGCCGAGATGTTGCTTGTAGCCGTAGGCCGTATGCCTTTCCTTGAGGGGCTTGGACTCGAGAACACAAAAGTTGCGGTCAATCCGCGGGGCACCATCAAGGTCAATGAGTTTTGCGAGACCGACGAGCCGAATGTTTACGCTATCGGTGACGTCATCGATACCGCATGGCTCGCTCACCTTGCGTCGAAGGAAGGTATCCTGGTGGTTGAAAAGATCGCCGGGAAGAAAGTTGAGCCCATCAAGCATAACCTTGTGCCGAACTGTACATACTGCGATCCTGAGGTCGCAAGCGTGGGGCTTACCGAAGCGAAAGCGAAAGAAGCAGGCTACGACGTCAAGGTCGGTAAGTTCCCTTTCTCTGCGTCAGGCAAGGCTCGAATCCTTGGTGAGACCGACGGCTTCGTAAAGGTCGTGGCTGAGAAGAAATACGACGAAGTTTTGGGCGTTCACATAATCGGGCCGCATGCAACCGAGCTTCTTGCAGAGTGCGTCGTTGCAATGTCACTCGAGACAACGGCTGACGAATTCGGCCGCATTATCCATGCTCACCCGACCGTATCAGAAGCGATCATGGAAGCGGCGGAAGGCGTCCATGATCTGACAATTCATATCTAAGAATTGTTCATCGTTCCAGGTGGCCAGTTGTCAGAATGGCTCTGGCAATTGGCCACTTTGTTTTTCATAGGATTTCCGCACGAAAAGTACAGTGTTCTTTTAACACGATGACCTCAACTTCTTACCCTCGAAACAAGATCAAGATACTTCTTCTTGAGAACATCTCTGACGCTGCTGTGCGTGAATTCGAGGCTGCCGGATACACGCAGATCGAGCGGATCGGCGGTGCCTTGAATGAGGAGCAGCTGATCAAGGCGGTAAAGGGCGTTCATATGATCGGCATCCGGTCTAAGACGAAGATCACAAAGAAGGTTCTTGATGCCGGTGACAAACTGATCGCCATTGGTGCCTTCTGCATCGGCGTTAACCAGATCGACCTCGCTGCCGCAACCGAGAAAGGTGTAGCCGTTTTCAATGCGCCGCATGCTAATACACGTTCTGTTGCCGAGATGATAATCGGCTTAGCCGTTATGTTGATCCGGCGAATCCCGGACAAGAATGCTGCTGCCCATCGCGGGCAATGGAATAAGGAAGCTAAAGGAAGCTATGAACTTCGCGGGAAGACCCTCGGCATAATCGGTTATGGCAACATCGGCTCCCAGGTGTCGATCCTGGCCGAAGCGATGGGCATGCACGTCCTTTACCATGACATCGCGATCAAGTTGCCGCATGGAAATGCGAAGCCTGTACGCGATCTGAAAGAAATGCTGAAGCGTTCAGACATTGTCACGCTCCACGTACCGTCCGACGCATCGACGCGGAACATGATAAATGCCGAAACGCTCAAGGCGATGAAAAAAGGCAGCATTTTGATCAACTACTCTCGCGGTGATGTGGTCGATCTTTCCGCGCTCAAAAAGTCTTTGCTGTCTGGCAAAATTTCGGGTGCAGCCATCGACGTTTTCCCGGAAGAGCCGGAAAAGAATGGCGATCATTTCGATTGCATTCTGCGGGACCTTTCGAATGTGATATTGACGCCGCACATCGGCGGATCGACTGAAGAAGCCCAGGCGAACATTGGGCTGGACGTTACGACAAAGCTGATCAGGTACATGGATTTTGGGACTAGCGAGGGCTCGCACACAGTGCCTCCGGTCAATCTGACGCCACAGGCAGGCACGCACAGGATTCTTCATATCCACCGCAACGTCCCGGGGGTACTTGGCCAAATAAATTCGAGACTTTCAAAGCACAGTATCAACATTACCGGCCAATATCTAAAAACAAATGAATCGATCGGCTACGTGATACTCGATATTGACACAAACAAATCGAAAGAGGCATTCACGCTTTTGAAGGACATTAAGGGTACGATCCGGGAACGGCTCGTTTACTGATCGTCTTGCAGGACCATTACTTATGAGAACGACAGGTAAATACCTTGCCGCTTTACTGCCGATATTGTTCGTAGCTATCGCGGCGAACGCCCAATGGTTACGTCAGACGGTCGATACAAAGGCTTCGTTTCGCGGGCTTGATGTTGTCAGCGAGAAAGTGATCTGGGCGAGCGGAACGAGCGGGACAGTCGTCTTGACAGCGGACGGAGGCAATTCGTGGAAGGTGGTGGCCGTGCCCGGAGCCGAAAAGCTAGACTTTCGCGACATCGAAGCTTTTGACTCAAAGACTGCCTACGTTCTTAGCATCGGAAACGGTGAATCGTCACGAATATACAAAACGGTAGATGGAGGTGCGACGTGGCAGCTTCAATTTACCAATAATGACCCGAAGGCTTTCTACGACGCGATCGCTTGCTGGAACAAGCGGAAGTGTATGGCTATGAGCGATCCGGTCGACGGACGCTACCGTTTGATTTCCACCGAGGATGGCCGGACATGGAAGGTTCTCCCTGTCGATCAGTCGCCGCAAGCAGAACCGGGCGAAGCAGCATTTGCGGCAAGCGGCACGTGCCTGATCGTTCGCGGCAATAGCGATTATTACCTGGTCTCAGGCGGATCGAACGCTCGCGTGTTCCAATCCGAGTACCGATCAACGGCTTGGGTCGTTCCCCAACCGCCGATGGCAAAAGGCACGCCGGGGAGCGGTATCTTCTCGCTAGCAATGCGCGACAAAAAGAACGGTATCGTCGTTGGCGGGAATTACGAAAAGCCCGACGAACGGGCCAGGACCGGAGCGGTCACAAAAACAGGCGGCATGACCTGGGAAGCGGTCACAGGGCTTGGCGGTTATCGTTCCGGTGTCACGTACGTTGATAAGAAGACGATAGTAGCGGTCGGGACGAATGGCAGCGACATCTCGGATGACGGTGGAAAAACCTGGCGGAGCCTGGGCAATGAAAACCTAAATGTGGTTGCGGCCGGCCAAAAGCGTACCGTGTGGGCAGCAGGGCCGAACGGCTACATAGGCCGCATTTACCTTGGGGAAGTAACCTTGGACTGATCAGCCGGATCCGAAAGGATCTGAGCCGTGAGCAACTCTCTTTTTCTTTATGATCAAAAAGATAACCAGCAGGAAGCTTTCAAACACATTCAAAGAGTTCATCTCGAATGAGCGGTCCGGTGCGATCGTCTTGATCTTCTGCACTGCTCTGTCGCTTGTCATTGCCAACACTGCATTTGGGCCGAGCTATATCGGGTTTTGGCAGAGCTATGCGGGTCCGCTAAGCGTCGAACACTGGGTAAATGACGGGCTGATGGCGATATTTTTCCTTTTGATCGGCCTTGAGCTTGAACGGGAATTGTACGTCGGCGAGCTATCTAATGTCCGCAATGCACTGTTGCCGATCGTAGCCGCCGCAGGCGGCTTGAGCGTGCCGGCACTCATCCATTTCGGTTTCAATTATGGAACGCCGACCCAGCCCGGAATCGGAATTCCGATGGCCACCGATATCGCGTTTGCGATCGGCGTGCTGGCACTTCTAGGCAACCGTGTTCCTGCGTCACTCAAGGTCTTTCTAGTCGCCCTTGCGGTGATGGATGATCTCGGGGCAATAATCGTGATCGCGATCTTCTACACCGCCGATCTTTCGCTCGCATATCTTGGAGGGGCACTCGGTGTGTTTGCTCTGCTAGTCGTGCTCAACCGGCTTCGTGTAATGTCTCTCGTACCCTATTTGCTCGGAGGGGCGTTGATGTGGTTCCTGATGCTCAAGTCAGGCGTGCATGCCACGATCGCGGGTGTGTTGCTAGCGTTCACTATTCCGTTCACCCATAAAGAAGATGACGCTGATTCACCGTCGCACATCCTCGAGCACGTTCTTCATAAGCCGGTAGCGTTCATCATTCTTCCGATATTTGCGTTGGCGAATACCGGCATTGTTCTCGGCGGTGACATTATTTCGGATCTTACGAACAGTAACAGCCTCGGAATAATCCTGGGCCTGGTTACCGGCAAGCCGGTCGGCATAACCCTGCTTGCATTCATCGCGGTTGCTATCGGTATTTGCCGCCTTCCGTTGGATCTGAACTGGAAGCATATCCTGGGGGCCGGAATGCTCGGCGGGATCGGCTTTACAATGTCGATCTTTATTACGAATCTCGCTTTTATAGGGAGCGACCCGTCATTCTTAGCGGAGACCGTAAACTCCTCGAAAATGGCTATCCTTGTGGCATCCTTAACGGCGGGTATCATAGGCTTCATCTGGCTAAAGATATTTGGAGCACCTAACGTTGGCGATAAGGACATGGATACTATGGACTTCGCAGACGAAGAGGCGGCAGCGACTTAGATATGAATCAGGGCTTTTCCAGCATCCCCTTTAAGTCCGAATCCGAACACGGATTAACATCAGTCACCGGCGTTGCAAAGTTTTCGCCGGCAGGCGTGATCGTGGAGTTTGAATCCAAATTGCTTGGGTTGATCGGAAGTGGGATCAAGGAGGCTCGGCTGGCACTGCCGGACATTCTTGACGTGAAATTTCGCAAGGGACTCTTTAAAGTCGGGGCCAAGATCGAGATACGGACGAGATCATTGGCTGCGCTTGAAGGACTGCCATCCAAGAACGGCAGGTTGATCCTGAAACTCGTCCGCGACGACTTCGACCAAGGGAAAGCGGCGGTCGAACAGCTCCAAAAAGAACTTGCTAAGTTTCAAGCGGAGTTGCCGCCACCTCATACACCGCTGAGTCAACTCTTTCTTGAAGATAGCGAGGACGAGACGCGCGAACTTGACCGATAGATTCGAAACTAAAGTGTAGAGGGAGGCGAAGTTTCTCTCAGAGGGTATTTTTACGAATCTGGGAGGTACTTCAAATGAGATCTTTTGCTTCGGCGGTCTACTTCGCCGGTTTTCTACTGTTCGCATCCGGGATAAACGCTCAGAACCGGGTATCGAACTTCGGGCTCAAGAATCAGTTCGACCGTTATGTAGAGGTCAATTTCCCGAGCGACCGGCCGGTCGTGCTTATATTTGGTGACCGGAAGGGTTCGGGACAAACGGCAGGATGGTCTGAGCCGATCTACAAGAAATTTGACGGCAAGATCTACGTTTTCGGAATAGCGTCGCTATCCGGCGTCCCAAGTTACGCCCGTCCGCTGGTTCGGCGGCTAATTAAAGGACAAACGGATTACCCTGTTCTGCTGGATTGGGGCGGGAAGGTTGCGACGTCTCTTGGATACGAGAAGCAAAAGGCGATGGTATTACTCGTATCAAGAAACGGCACCATTCGTTCTCGCCGTTCGGGTGCAGCAACCAGTGCTGAGCTTGAGAAACTGATGAGCGAGGTCGAGTCCGAACTCCGTTAAGGACAACTTCTAAAAGGAAAAGCCTCCGCGGTTTTCCACGGAGGCTTTTAACATGAACCAGCTTTTTCTACCGAGCCGCCATTCGCGGGTCGCCTTTTGGTTTGAACTGATACTCCTTCGGTGGCTCTGCACCTAGAAGATGCTTTACAAAGTAGTCCCATCTCCGTCGCATCATATAGTAATTGTCGTTGCCGTAACCGTGACGAGCGTTTGGAAAGATCACTAGTTCAAAGTCCTTATTGGCTTTGATCAGCGCATCGACGACGAGGTATGTGTTGTAAGGCGGCACGTTATCGTCCATGTTACCGTGGGCGATCATCAGCTTCCCTTTCAGGTTCTTCGCAAAGTTCTGGTTGGCCTGATCCTCGTAATTCGATTTCCAGTTTGCGTCGTTTACCATCAGGCCGATATATCGTTCACCCCAATCGTCCTCGTAGTTCCTGTTGTCATGATTCCCGGACTGCGAAACACCGACCTTGTAGAAATCCGGGTACCGGAACATTGCTGCAGCCGTCGCGTATCCGCCTCCGGAATGTCCCCAGATCCCGACGCGGGTCGTGTCCATGTAAGGGTGCTTTCCAGCCAGTTCCTTTATGCCTGTGATTTGGTCCTCGAGGGTGTTGTCGGCCATATTCCCGTAGCAAACGTCATGGAACGACTTCGACCGGTCCGGATTGCATGTTCCGTCGATCACCACAACGACGAAGCCGAGTTCCGCCAGGGCTTGGTGATCGCTTCGCGAGGCCGCGAACGATCTCCCTCCGACACCACCGCCTTGAGGTCCGGGGTAGATGTAGTTGACGATCGGATACTTCTTTTTCGTGTCGAGATTCGTCGGAGTGAACATGAGACCGTACAAGTCCCACCGGCCGTCACGCGATTTGACCTTTACAGGAGTCGGGGCTTTCCAGCCTGCTGCCTTTAACCGGGAAACGTCCGCGGTTTCCAGCAAAGAGATCAGTTTGCCTGTCATGTCTCGAAGCACTGAAACTGTCGGCCCATCCGGCTTCGAGTAATTATCGACGAAGTACTTTCCGTCCGTGGAAAGCGATACTTGATGGTTGCCGTCTTCGGGCGTCAGAAGCGTGAGGCCCGTACCGTCGAAATTTATTCGATAGAAATGCGAGAAGTAAGGGTCACGCCCGGCTTCCCGTCCATTGGCTTCGAAGAAGATCACTCTACTACCCGCATCGATTTTCCTGATACGCGTAACAACAAAATCACCTTTTGTGATCTGATTTTTCGGCTTACCGGTCTTCAAGTCGTAGAGGTAAAGGTGTCCCCAATCGTCGCGTTCGGAGTACCAGATCGCCTCGTCGGTAGCAGGAAAATACCTCCAATTCACCTCCCCCTGGCCCGATTCATATTGCGTCGGGACAACTTCCTCAAAAACGGTCCGGACATCGCCGTTTTCCGTATTAGCGATCCTAAAGGTCGCACGTTTGTGGTCCCTACTGCTCGATACAAAGGCGAGCCATTTACCATCCGGGCTCCACTCGTTGTCATCAAAACTGCCCGAACAGGCGATGTCGTCACAAAGGGTTCCACGTCGGTCATCGGGAGCGAGTTTCAAACGCACTACCTTTGCATTCTCTACGTCGATGATGATGCGGTGGATCTTTATGATCTCCGGATCCTGCGGGAGTGGATACTTCCAAGCCTCGAGTTTTGGAGCACCGACATTTGTCGTAACCAAGTACATGTCCGAAACATGTCTCTGGTCCTGTTGATAGGTCGCGACCTTCTTTGAATCCGATGACCAGAGAACTATCGGCCCGTCGCCCTTTCGCCATCCGGCATTGTCGGTCGCATAACCGAAGTCTTTGACACCGTCCGTCGTCAACTGCGTTTCCTTCTTCGACTCAACGTCCCTGACCCAAAGGTTCCAATCCTTGATGAAGACTTCCCGTTTGCCGTCAGGCGACCTCACAGCCGAACCGGCACGACCGAATCCGTTGTTTCCGGGAGCGGAGATCCCAAGCTCAGCCAAGGTCAGCCCCGTACGCTTCGTTCCGGTTGAAGGATCTACCAGCACGAACTCCCGTCCGGTCGCTGTCAGGACCATGTACCAAAAACGTCCATCCGGAAGAAAGGTAGGGCGGACGCCATTACGGTCGACCAAGGGATTGGTGTTGTAACTGAGCATTTTCTCCGCACGGGCATAGTCCGCCGACGTAACAACGTTTTGCGGAAATACGTTGGCGACCAAAAGCAATGTCAGGCCGAGGACGTGAGCTATCACAGCTAGGCGGATCGTGTGGTTTTTCATTGGTTTTAGGATTTTCGTCAAGATAGAATTACTGAGATAATATCGAATGTACGCGAGTTTGTCATTGCACAGTCGATTCGAAAAAGCTTTTACAGCAGATGAGTCAAACGCCGTTTCATCGTGAGTAGTTTACGAACAGCCGATTATGCCTAAATACGTTATTGAACGAGAGATCCCGAATGCGGGCTCGATGACCCAGGATGACATGCACAATGCTGCTGTCACATCCTGCAACGTCCTCAACAAGCTGGGAGCAGAGATCCAGTGGATCCATAGCTACGTGACCGACAACAAGATCTATTGCATCTACACGGCCCCTAGTGCCGAGTTGATCGAAGAGCACGCTCGCGAGAGCGGATTTCCCGCGAACAGAATTTCCGAGGTAAAGGCGATCCTCGACCCTACACGTTGATAATCTCTTGATCACTTTTCTGCGGCCTGGCCACGAAGTCATGCCGTAATTTTATGCGCCGTTCAGCCGCCACGAATCTTGGCAGACTCACCGGAACTTTTCAGACCTCTGCCGCCTATTTTCAACGAGCAGCACTTATCGCTGGACTTTCCTTCGTATTTTTCCTGGCGATGATGATCGCGTTCTATGTACGTCAATGGCCGGGATACTTCGGGCTAGCGACGGCCTTTATGGTCGTAAATATTTTCACCCTGATAGGAATATGGATACAAAAAAAGAATGTCGTTCGGGTCCATGAGAATGGACTTTCCTATCGAAAGCTCCGGGTCGCCTGGAATGATATCGAACGCCTAAAGTACACGCGGGCGTCGGGGCTCGAGATAACATACGCTGCCGGCAAATTGCTGAAGATACCGTCATCGATCGATTCACTTCCCGAAATCACTGAACGTATCCGCAACTCGGTCGAGGCAGTCCGTTAGAACCAGACATCCGCTTTTTTTTGCCCTCCAATTTTAGTATCCTAATCGTTTGTAATCGACATATAACAGAAACTGTATAGTACGGAGTTTTATGAGTTTAGAAGTCGTAATGCCACAGATGGGCGAATCCATCACCGAGGGAACGGTGTCCAAATGGCTAAAGGCCGTTGGTGACAAGATCGAAAAGGACGAGCCGATACTCGAGATCTCGACCGATAAGGTCGACGCGGAGGTTCCAAGTCCGGGTGCGGGAACGCTGCTGGAAATACGACATCAGGAAGGCGAGACGGTAGAGGTAGGTACCGTTGTTGCCGTTATCGGAGCGGAAGGCGACCAGCCGGTACCTAGGGAACCTCACACCTGGATGGACAATGAGGAACCGGCACCGGCCGAGCCAGCGCCGGTAGCTGCCGACGACGTTCCTGCCTCGGCGATCATCGCCGATGCCGTTGCGGCACCTGCAACTCGGCCCGGGACCGCCGCTTCCGGGAACGCGACCGAGGTCGTAATGCCTCAGATGGGCGAATCCATCACTGAAGGCACCGTTTCCAAGTGGCTGAAGGCAGTAGGCGAAAAGATCGAAAAGGATGAACCGCTTCTTGAGATATCGACAGACAAGGTCGATGCCGAAGTTCCGTCGCCTGCAGCGGGAACGGTTTTGGCGATCAACGTCGAGGAAGGCCAGACAGTTGAAGTAGGTGCCGTACTCGCAATGGTCGGAGCCGAGGGTTCGGCTGCCGCTGCTGCACCCGCATCGCCCGCACCGTCGGTGGTCGAAGTTCCTAGGTCCGAAGAGCCGGCACGTCAGGCACAGGCTGCCGCAGCCGGTTCGGCCTATGCGCCGACGGCTCGACCGACAGGCGGGACAACGCTCGAAGATCTTCGCCGCACTAAGAGCAGCCCGCTCGTGCGGAATATCGCCAAAGAGCACGGCATCGATATTACGCGCATTCCCGGTTCGGGCATCAGCGGACGCGTAACCAAACAGGACATACTGTCGTTCCTTGAAACGGGTGCGGCACTTCGTCCCGAGGATCTTCTGCAGAAAGGAGCTGCCGCTCCGGCAAGTTCTTCGTCCGCTCCTGCTGCACAGTCGGCAACGCCGCAATTCATTCCGGCTCCGGTAACAACATCGGCTGCCGACCGCGTCGAGAAAATGTCCGTCATGCGGAAGAGGATCGCCGAGCACATGACGTTCTCCAAACAGACGTCGGCACATGTGACGAGCGTCTACGAGATCGACATGACGAACGTCGCAAAGTTCCGCGAAAAGAACAAGGCAGAATTCCAAGCCCGTTACGGGACCAAGCTGACATTCATGCCGTTCATCTTCCAGGCGGTCAACGCGGCGATCCGCAAGTACCCGGTAGTTAACGCTCAAGTAGATGGCGACAACATCATTTATAAAGGCGATATCAATCTCGGAATGGCGGTTGCCCTCGACTGGGGACTTATCGTGCCGGTGATCAAAAAAGCCGATACTCTTTCACTCTCAGGACTTGCGCTAACCGCCAACGACTTGGCGGATCGAGCACGCGCGAAGAAACTAAACCCTGACGAGGTCACCGGAGGGACCTTCACAATAACAAATCCCGGCGTATTCGGCGGGCTCTACGGTACGCCGATAATCAACCAGCCGCAGGTCGCGATTCTTTGTGTTGGTACGATCGAGAAGCGTCCAAAAGTATTTACATCTCCGGAAGGTGACGACTACATTGCGATCCGGCAGATGGCCTATTTCGCCCTGACCTACGACCACAGGATCGTCGACGGCGCAGATGCTGAAAGGTTTCTTTCATATATGAAGGAATTCATCGAAACCGCTCAGTTCAGTATCTAGAAGTTCTGGATCTTAGAAAACCGTTGGAAAAGCATTAGGAATCGTGTATCCTTTCTGCTGTTCGGCGGTTTTCTTCCATTTTTGTATCATTTCGTATACAAACTTCCTTTGCATGCATCAAAACGGTACATATTTGGTATCACAGCTTACCGATGTACAGAAAGCGAACAATCTATTGATCAGAAAATTAGACGATTTTCCGCGTTAAATGCTTTGATACACGTTGTTTAGGCCTTCTTCGAGGCCGTTCGTTAATAGTGGCACGAGACTTGTTTGATTCGGCATCGTGAGAAGTACGTTTCGGCGTAATTGACAAGCAGGGGAAGGAAAATGGGGCGGTTAATGCGGACGCCTTCGGCCACATTGAAACCGGCAACCCAAAAGCTGTCCAAACGTCATGATCGAGCTTCGAAATTATACGAATCTAATGATCTTTAGGAGTAAGAGAATTATGTTAAAGAAAATGTCTGCCGTTTTGATGGCACTTACAATCGGAGCGATCAGCGTGATCGCTCAGGATGCTCAGATTCGCAATCTGGTCAACGGACAGAAATACGAGATCAAGGGCACGGTTGTGGCGACGGAAGACGCGAACACTTTCATCGTTCGCGATTCAGTTGGTGTTGATACCCGCGTTGTCCTCGCCCCGAATGCGAGCATTCGTGCAAACAGTTTCTGGGGAAGCGGCGACCGTTACCCCGCAGGCTCGATCGTTCGCGGTTTGAACCTCGAGGTCGAAGGCCGTGGTGACGGCACAGGCAATCTTGCAGCGACAAAAGTCCGCTTTGACAAGAGCAATCTACAGACGGCTCAGTCGATCGACGCTCGCGTTGCTCCGGCCGAAGCTCGCCTTACTGCACAAGAACAGAATGCTGAGCGCATTTCGGGCCAGATCGACGAGTTGATGGCGATCTCGAACGCAGCACGCGGTGGTGCCAAAGCGGCACAGGACACCGCAGACGCGGCCGTTGCAGGCGTTAACGCTACAAATCAGCGGATTTCCGCTCTTGACGAATATGTTGTCCAGTCCGCAACGACGGTGAATTTCCGCGTCAACAGTGCGGTGCTTTCGCCGGAAGCAAAAGCTGCTCTTGACGAAGTCGCTGCGACTGCGATGACGCTGAAAGGCTTCGAGATCGAAGTTACTGGTTTTGCTTCGTCAGAAGGCAGCACCGCCCGTAACAAGACGCTCAGCCAGCGTCGTGCACAGGCTGTCATCGATTATTTGGTCGAGACGCACAACATCCCGCTTCGCCGCATCGGACAATCTTATGGATTCGGCGAACTGCAGGCTGTTGCTGATAACTCGACCCGCGAGGGACGGGAACAAAACCGCCGTGTTGAGGTCAAATTGATGGTCAGCCGCGGACTTAACCAGAATGTAGAGGTCCGTCAGGTCGATTCGACTGATAACGTGAACGACAACAACTAGTTTTGTTTTGTTCTAGTTGATTCAAATAGGGAGGAGCGAATGAGACGACATGATCATTCTCTCCTCCTTTTTACACGATAAACCCCAACTTCCCTTCAAGCATCAGAACTTCTGATATGCGTTCATATAAGCTCTCGGCCATTTATTCGTTTTTATTCTTAGCGGTTTTTGCTGTAGGACTTTCAGCCCAGACGCCAACGCCAACTCCGATCGAAGAGGAGGAAGGCGTCGTAAAGGTCGAATCGAGGCTGATCGTTGTCCCGGTAGCGATCACAAACTCGGCCGGCGAGCCAGTTCAGGGCCTGACGCAACGGGACTTTCGCATCGCGGAGGAGGGACGGAATCAGGTGATCGAAACGGTCGCTAATGCGGACGCTGTACCGCTGGAGATCGTTCTGCTTTTCGACGTTTCCGCCAGCACCGATGCGATGTTCAAATTTCAGCAGGAAACAGCCGCGAAGTTTTTGCAGGAGGTTATGCGCACAGAAGACCGGGCAACGATCTTCACCATCGGTGAGAATCCGCAGTTGATCCAGGCTCGCGAGACGGCGGAGAGATCGATGGTGGCGGTTCGCTCGATAGTCCCGGCAAAAAAATATACGGCCTTCTATGATTCGATCGGTGAGGCCGGAAATTACCTTCAGCGAAATGCCCCTTCGGGGACAAGACGGGTCATTGTCGTGATATCCGACGGCGAAGATACCAACAGTACGCGTGTCGCAAAGGCAATTCAGGACGGATACGTTAAAGCCGGGAGATCCGTAAATACCCTCGACCAGAAGGCTCTTTACCAACTGACTGTAAAGAATCGCGACACGGCTGCAATGCAGGAACGGGTCCGGATCGTTAAGTCTCTCCAGGACGCCGATACGGTTTTCTATTCGATCAATCCGGCGGGCAGTTCGTATCAGTTAAATAAGATGAGTCAGTTCGGCCAGGAAAACATGCAGAAATTTGCGGATGAAACAGGCGGCACGGCTTTTTTGCCTAAGTTTCTTCCGGTAGACACGAAAGATGCGCTTGCTAACACCGTGAATATGAAGCGGAATGCCGAGATGCTTGAGAAGATCTTCAAGCAGCTTGCTGCGGAGCTGCGGGCACAGTACCTGGTCCAGTACTATTCGGACGGAGACTATTCCAATGGAAAATTCGTCAAGCTCAATGTCTCGTTAAACGGACGGAGCGATTTGAAGGTAAGGGCACGCCAGGGGTATTACGTTAAGAACTAAACGGAAGCATACTTAAAATATTTGGGGCCGCGTTACTCGCGGCCCTTTTCATTTATGCCCCGGCGGAACTTTTCGTTCGAACGACCATCTCTTCCCTGTCTTTATCGTGGTCAACGGGTTTCAGTGTGACTACACCAACGGTTTTCGGCTTCGTTGGCGTCACTTCCTTTTTATCAGCCGGCGGAACTGCAATGTTTCCCATCACGCTAACCGGCGGCATCTCGTCACGTTTGACGTTAGTGTTAGCTATCGGTATCGCCCCGACAACGACCTCCGCTTTTTCCCGGTTAAATGCGGACGCGAAAAAGCCGCCCGAGAATGCACTTACAAAAATAGCGAATGCCCCGGTGGCGAAGACGGAGGCTTTCTTCTTTACCAACGCCCAGCCTACCGGGCAATCCTTCGTAATAACGGTACCGTCGGCTCGTTGGTAATAGCGAACGCAAAGCCGGCCCTCGGCACGCTCGATAAGGCTCTCAGCCTCCGACCGCGTCATACCCGACAGGTTATAAACATTCAATTTGCACTGCCCGCAATAACGCATCCGGTCGTTCCCGTACATTGATTCCCAATCCGCGGAACACGCGCTTGCGACCTTGATGTTGTTCAGTGGTGATCCATAATTCGGCATAAAAATACTCCGTTCAAAATTGCTCCAGCAGGCGCTTATGTATGTATGAACGGAGTATTCTTAATGTCTTGCAAACTGCGGTGGAAAAAGCTTAGTTGTTTTCAACCTGGGTCGGTGCGGTTATCCGTCGGTAAATATAGAATGACCTTCCATCCGCGCCTGACGCGATGATGTATGCACCATGTTTCGACCACTTTGCTCCCGTCAGGCCGTCATCTTTATTCGGGTCCTTCTCAATATTCGGAAGGCGTTCAGGTGCGGCAATCCTCTGAAGAAGCTCTCCGGTTGTGCCATCGGCAACGCGGATCTGTTTATCGCTTGAGATCAAGAGAGCCCTTTGATCTTCGTCAAAACGTAGAACGTCGAAATCGCGGTAACTGGTCGAGACAGGGTCGAATTCAGTCTTGCAGACCAGATCCAAACTGAAAAGCGGTTGGGGTGATGGCGGAGCAAACACGAGAGCCTGTTCGCAATTATCCACAACGAGCCGGTCACCCGAGGCGCGCACAGTGTACATATGTCCGCTCCGCTTTGACCGAAACGCGAGCGGGAACGAATAAAGCACCTCTCCGGATTCCAGGTCATGCGCCACGACGTCATTGTTTTTCTTCACAAATAGCGTGCTGCCGCCGTCCGCGAAAGCCATGATCTGGAGGTAGCGGTCCTTCTTTCCGGGCTCGACGGTAAATATAGGGTCGCCTTTCCGCACCATGTTCCAAACCGCCAGCTTTCCGCCTTTGAGGTTCGCAGCTAGATAGTTGCCTTCCGGATCCGTCGAATTCCATCTCGACCAAATAAATGGAGATTCGCCGTCCGCGGAAAATGCATGCACCCGCCGTGCGTTCCCGGTCTCCAAAACGGCGGTCTCGGTCACGGCCGTAAGTGGGCACAATATGCAAGTGGTGTCTGTTTGCCGGGAGTAGACAAAATGCCGGCCTTCATCGATCAGACGGGCAAGCCCCAAGGAACCTTTCATGACCGTGCAGCTTTTAAGCTCGAACGTCTCGCCGTTCCAGAAGCATACTTCGGTCCTTTTTTGATTGTAACGGCCGCTGTAGGTCGCAAGGGTTTTACCGTCCGGGCTCCATTCCGCGTCGCGAACGGATTCTACCGGACGCTCGAGCACGGCGAGCAGCTTACCGGTTTCCAGGTCCACGGCAGCGGCCGAAACCTTTTTCTCTTTTCTAACAAAACGGAACGAAAAACTGTCGAGCACGACAGCCCGTCGTCCATCCGGAGAGATCATAACCGCTGCATCCCACTTCTTCACGCTTTCGAGATCGTTCTGAACACTCCGAATCAGTCTTCCGGTCGCAATGTCCCAAACCCGAATCGTAGCCTTTCCAACAACAAGAAGTTCACCGCCGGGCAATTCCCGGGAAGCGACGATTCGTTCTTTGGCGTCCTCAAACTCGAGCCTGTGGAGAAATTCGAAAGACTCGTGTGCAGATGCAACGCCGGCAATAACCAGTAATGCGGCGATCACCAGATATCGTCCCATCAAAGATCTCCCATTTGGTTTGAAACTATCCCTGAACCCGCTTGTATTTGTGGGTTACGGGCCTGCGTCTGCCGATGCCGATGGCGTTCTTTGAGATGATCAAAGTCGGCGGCAGTTGGCGGCGCTTGAATTCATTGGCCGGGTGCTCCACTTTGTTCAAGATGCCGTACACAAGTTCGGCGTTGTTTCCGGCGGCGATAATTTCGGCCGGCGACGCTTTCTGCTCAAAGTACATTTTGAGCACCGGGTCCATTAACTCGTACGGCGGCAGACTGTCCTGATCAAACTGGTTCGGGGCAAGTTCAGCGGACGGCTTCTTGTCGATGATGCGGCTAGGAATGACCTCACGCCCGGCCCGTTCGTTCAAATGACGGGCAACATCCCAAACCTCAGTCTTCAGGACGTCACCGAGCACGGCGAGGCCGCCATTTGTGTCGCCATAGAGCGTGCAATATCCGACCGCGAGTTCCGATTTATTCCCTGTAGAGAGCAGCAGCCGGCCTTCGGCATTAGAAATGGCCATCAATATCACGCCGCGAAGCCTGCTTTGAAGATTCTCTGCGGCTAGTGATTCGCCGCCTTTTGTAGGAACGCGAAGGTTGAGCTGATCGACCAATACATCAAAAGCGTCCGATATCGGCTCAATTCGGCCTGCGCAACCCAGGTTGCGGACAAGCTCTTCGGAATCGGTGATGCTGCCTTCGGATGAGAACGGCGAGGGCATCATCACGCAGAGCAGATTTTCAGGACCGATCGCCTCGGCAGCAAGCGCGGCAACGAGTGCGGAATCGATACCGCCGGACAGGCCAAGCACTGCTTGCTTAAATCCATTCTTCCGAGCGTAATCGCGGATACCGAGCACCAGAGCCTGGTGAATCGCCTCGATCTCACCGCCCGTTATGCCCCGTGCGTCGGGCTTGCGGCAATCAAGTTCGACCGTCTCAACAAATTCGTCGAACGCCGATGCCTGCAGGATTATGTCGCCCTCCTCATCGGCAATAAGGCTTGCGCCGTCGAAGATGATCCCGTCGTTGCCGCCAACCTGGTTAACGAATACTATCGGCACCCGATTGGCCTTTGCCCGATGGGCGACCATATCACAGCGGAGTTTGATCTTGCCTTTGTTATAGGGCGAAGAATTGACCGAAACGATTAAGTCCGCACCCATCGCGATGACCTCGTCGGTCGGATCGTTCTCATAAAGCCGGTCGCGCCAAAATGTCTTGTCGTTCCAGAAATCTTCGCAAACAACGACCCCGATCTTACGGCCGTTTATTTCGAAAAGGCGTCGATTTTCGCCGGGTTCGAAATAGCGGGGGTCGTCGAAGACGTCGTATTCGGGCAACAGCGTTTTATCAGCAAATCCTAACAGTTCACCGTCGTGAATGACCGCAGCACAATTATAAAGCCGGCGGCCGTCGTTATCGCTGTTCGGCCGGACCGTACCGATTATCGCGGTGATGCCTTTGGTCGCTGGAACGATCTCAGCGAGTGGGTCAACTGACGAGGCAATGATGTCGTGGTCCTGAAACCAATCAAGCGATGTATAGCCGTGAATCGCGACCTCGTGAAAGACGATCAGCTCGGAGCCGTCAGACTTGGCCTTTTCTATCGCGTTGATGATCTTCCCGACATTGCCCCGAATGTCACCGTTTGTGGTATTGATCTGGCCGATGGTCACTCGCATGAACACAATTATACGACGGCGTTACGCAATTGCCTGCCGTGTGGTGAAAGAAGCCCAGTTTTGGATCGGATCAGCGAACTGTCAGGAGACCGGATCGGCCTTCTTTTTGACCATCGTCAGACGGTTGCCGCGGTCATTGTACTTGACCTCGTCCATTATGTTGTAGATGAACAGGACGCCGCGGCCGGATGTTTTGAAGAGATTTTGTGGGTCTAAAGGATCAGGAATATTGTTGACGTCAAAGCCCTCGCCTTCATCCTCAATGGTGAAACGAGCCTCTTTTTTGGAAACCTCGGCCGTGATGCGAACGAGTTTCTGAGCGTCATACTTATTACCGTGCTTTACGGCATTTACGAACGCTTCATCGAGGGCGACGAATAGGTTCGATTGCTCCGGATTGATGACCCCGAGTTTTTCGACGCGCTTCATCAGATAGTCGAGAACTATGCTCATCAGCGAGATCGCACTCGGAAGTTCGAACTCGATGTTCTCGTGCAGGTCCTGCACGTAATCGACCTTGTCAATAAACTTGATCTTGTAATCAAGTATCGTAGCGACAATGTTCTTTAGCTCTTCTTCATCGAACTCATCACGGCGGAAATTAGAACCACAGATCTTGAAGGCTTTAATATGTTCCGCGAGCGGGACCTCGGGCATCTTCGGGAGGCAAACCGGTCCATCGCAGTTCTCCGCGACTGCGGCCGAAGGAACGTCCAGATCGGTAATGACAATGTCAAAATCCTCGATATTCTCGATAGCGAGAGCGTCCGCCCGACGCTCTACCACTCTGACCTGATGTCCAACATGTGTAAAAACCTCTTCGAGAGAGGTTGCGAGGTCGTCGTGGTCATCAATGATCAATATCCGTCTTTGCATCTAAACCCGAGTATTATTAGGAGAGATTACGACAAACTAAAAGCCGCTGTTGCAAATAATAACCCAAGTTGCTACTTATTTTCTATCCGTGTCAGAGCATTTCGAGAAAGCATACGAATTTCAAGCCCTCGATCGTTTCACCGCAAAACAGCGGTTGATAATTCGTGTCGCGGGTTTTGTCTTCTATTTGCTGGTTAAAGCTATCGGCTCGACTCTAAGGTTTGAAAGAACCGATTGGGAAAATTACGAGTCTATCGCCGATGCGGGTAATTTCCCGATCTATGCTTTCTGGCATGACCGCATTATTGCGGGGACATATTTCTTCCGCGACCGGGGCATAATCGTTCTTTCCTCAAGCAGCTTTGACAGCGAATATACGGCGCGGTGTATTCAAAGGCTTGGTTTCGGGATCATTAAGGGCTCCTCGACACGTGGCGGTATCCAGGCGCTGGTCGGTATGATCCGCATGATGAAGGCCGGGTATGCAATGGCCTTTACGATAGATGGACCAAAGGGGCCGAGGTACGAAGCCAAAGCGGGCCCGGTTCTTTTGGCAAAGAAGACCGGCAATCCTCTGATGCCATTCGTTATCGAATGCCGGAAATTCTGGACGGTTAAAAGCTGGGATAGGCTTCAGGTACCGAAACCATTCTCGAAAGCGAATATAATTATCGGTGAACCGATCTACGTTCCAGCGGATGCAAAGGACGAGGAGCTCGAGGCAAAACGGCTCGAACTTCAACGGTCGCTAGACTCGCTCGTCCGACGCGGCGAAGAATGGCGAAACAGTCAGAGATGATCCCCCCTGGGTGCTGCAAAAACACTAGCCCCCATTAAGACAAACGATATCCAAACCAGGTCCGCAAGCAGCAGATGGCCGAGCTGCATCACGATCGGAGCCAGCATCAATAGGGTAGCTCCGCCGAAAAATACCTGGATGATAACCAGAATCGAAAGAATATTCGCCCACTTCCCGACTGCCGCATCGCCGCCTGTTGCTTTTCGGATCGCGTCTGAAATGAATACCAGGAACACCGCAGTAAAGATCGAAAGGATCGGGTGAAGGATCCTCAGCCGTAACAGTATGTGCGAATCAGGGTCGAAGTCCTTGCGGATGCCTTCGGCAATTGATTCAGATGGGAAGAGCATTCCTGTAAGAGCCGCCATTGAACCGCTGATACCCGTTATAAATATTGCCGCCACGCCAAACCCAAGCAGCAGCCAGACCTTTCGCGGAGCCTTTGGTATGAAACTCCTCGCCCCGCTTGCGTACCAGGCAGTCAGGGCAAGAAAGCCGATAAGGATGAAAGTGTTGATCAGATGGCCTGCCGCCCAGTGGGGCCGCCACGGCGTCCAGTTGTCTGCTGTATTTCCCGTAAGAACGAGTCCGCCGCCGATCGCACCTTCGACGATGATAAAGAATAGCGAAAGAAATGCCGCCCTGCGAACGGCACTGCGTTTATCGAACTTTCTAAATGCCCAGATGACGAGAACCAGGACCACCAGCCCGGCGAGTGCACTCGTCACGCGATGCGAAAACTCGATCAGGGTCTTAAGTTCAGGAGCAGACGGTATAGCCTCGCCGTGACAAGTGATCCAGTGCTGGCCGCATCCGTCTCCGGAGTAAGACGCTCTTAAAAAGACGCCCCAGAGGATGACGACCAAATTATACGCAACGGCGAACCAAGCGTACTTCGCGAATCCGCTGAGTTTGGTTTGACCGAGCGATTTGTTAGATTCGAACTGTTCAGTCATGGTGAATTTTGCAGTATTTTACGACCGTAGAATAACATTCGGCGAACGGCGGTTGAAGCGGTCTGAACGTTAGATAGGCTAAATGGAAACAGAACACTTTTTCACTTGCCCATACTGCTGGCAAGAGATCTCGTTCGTTATCGACCTTTCGGTCGATGAACAGGCATACATCGAAGATTGCGAGGTCTGCTGCCGGCCGATCCGCGTCTCATATCTATCGAACGGCGATGACCTGGAGGAGTTTTCTGCTTCCGCACTCGATGAGTAACGAATGAAGAAAGAGCGCGTCGACAAACTGCTTCTTGATCGCGGGTTCGCCGAGTCACGCACCAAAGCGCAGGCGATGGTGATGGCCGGCGTTGTCCTGGTCGATGAGAAGCGCGTCGAGAAGCCGTCTGAAACATTCGGCCCAGAAGCGGTAATTCGCATAAAAGGCGACACACCGGAAAGCCGATATGTGGGGCGAGGCGGTCTGAAATTGGAACATGCCCTCAAGGGATTCGGCGTGGATGTAGCCGGTTTTAATTGTATAGATATTGGAGCGTCAACGGGCGGTTTCACCGATTGCCTCTTGCAGCACGGAGCGGCGAGCGTGGTCGCCATCGACGTCGGTACAAACCAGTTGGACTGGAAACTTCGCAACGATCCGCGTGTCGAGGTACGGGAGAACACGAACGCGCGCGGGCTGACCCCGGAGGATTTCGAAATTGCCTTTGACCTGGCGGTAATGGATGTATCGTTCATCTCGGTGACGAAGATCTTGCCGGCCATCGTACCGTTATTGAAATCGTCGGGACGCATTATAGTTCTCATCAAACCACAGTTCGAGGTCGGTAAAGGCGAAGTCGGGAAGGGCGGAATCGTTCGCGAACCCGAAAAGCATGAGCGCGTGGTCACAGCGGTCAATGAATTTGCCGAGTCGATCGGGCTGAACGTATCCGGGATAATTGATTCACCGATCTTAGGAGCCGAGGGCAACAAGGAGTTTTTGGCGCTGTATGAGCGAAGGTAAGGCCGATCGAGAAGAACGCTTCGTCGAAGGGAGTGACTATTACATCGACGACGGCCTCTTCGTGATGACCCGCGAGTATTTATTGAAGCGAGGCCACTGCTGCATGAATAGTTGCCGTCATTGCCCGTACCCGAAAGAGGATCAGAGCAAAAACTCCTCTAACTCGTTGTGAGCCTGCGGGCGTGTGGCAGGTTCTTCACTCACTGCAAAATACGTATCCTCATCTTCCTCCTCGACCAGCGTCTCCGATCGCGTAACGGGTTTTCGCATATCCACCTCCTTCGCAGTTATACCCATGAACTCCTGTCTCTTATACACATCTCCGAGCCCACGAGACAGCGCTGTGTATCTCGTAT